>DATEMI010000508.1:0-5815 GCA_035275665.1 Terriglobales bacterium
TCGCTCTCCGGCTCTGGGTCGTCGCTGTATGGATTGTTCGACTCCCAGGAGAAGGCCGGGGCTGCTGCGGAACGGGTGCAGGCCATGGGCCATGCCGCCCATGTAACTACTACGCTGACAAGAAACCAATACTGGGAGACAATGTTAGTCAGCCGCTGACGCACACTCCCAGCAAACGTAGTTAACAGAAATCAGTTTTTTATCAGCGCAGGAATCTTTGGGCGGTCGACTAATGGTAGGTCAAGTGCCTTTGGAGCACTTTGTCTAGGTTCGAATCCTAGCCGCCCAGCCAAAGCTTAGGGTTAGCGCAAAGGCCAGCGAGGTTTAAACAGTCGAAGTCACGGAGAAATTGCAAATGACCCTCACAAACATTTGCCAATCTTTCTGCGATTTCTGTTGAACCACAGTGACCTCGGTGTTAATTCAGACGGCAGTTGGTAGTTCCCCATCGGAAAGAAAACCAGCTTTCACGAGGCTTGAGGAATGACGACGACCGCAATTGCAGTAGAGAAGCAACAGCAGCAGAAGGGTCAGACGAACGTGCAGGGGCTGCCGGCGCCCAAGACTGAGCGCAAGCCGCAGCGGCACCGTGATAACGATCGCTTCAAGATCTTCTGCGGATCGGCGAACGAGAAGCTGGCAGACGACATCTGCACGTTTCTCGAAATCCCCCGAGGACAGGCGCACTTGCAGCGCTTCTCCGACGGCGAAGTTTATTTTCAGTTGCTGGAGAACGTCCGCGGCACCGACGTGTTCGTCGTGCAGCCCACGTGTTATCCGGTCGATCAGCACCTGATGGAGTTGTTGTTGATGATCGACGCGCTCAAACGAGCTTCGGCGCGGCGAATCACGACGGTGATTCCGTATTACGGATACTCGCGGCAGGATCGCAAGGACAAGCCGCGCGTCGCCGTATCGGCAAAGCTGGTGGCGGATTTGTTGACGACGGCCGGTGCGCATCGTGCGCTCGTCGTCGATCTGCACGCGCCGCAGATCCAGGGATTTTTCAATATCCCGGTGGATCACCTGTTTGCCTCGCCGGTGCTGGTCTCGGCAGTGAAGGAATTGAATTTGCCCGATCTGACAGTCGTATCGCCGGACGCGGGCGGCGTGGAGCGTGCGCGCTTCTTTGCGAAAAAGATGGACGCGGCGCTGGCCATTGTCGATAAGCGGCGCACCGACATCAACGTGACCGAGGTGATGCACGTGATCGGCGACGTGAAAGGACGCACCGCGCTGATCATCGACGACATCATCGATACGGCCGGCACGCTGGTGAAAACAGCGGATGCGCTGCTCGACGCAGGAGCTACGCGAGTTTTGGCCTGCGCGTCGCATCCTGTGCTGTCAGGCCAGGCAGTGGAGCGAATCCACAAGTCGCGGCTGGAGCAGGTGCTCGTGACCGACACGATCCCGCTCACGGAAGCCGCGAAGGCCGAGCCGAAGATTAAAGTGCGATCCATCGCCGGCCTGCTGGCGCGTGCGATCGAGAGCATTCATGAAGAGACGTCAGTAAGTAGTCTCTTCAGTTAGCTGCTAAGCGTCTGAGCTTCTAAGCTGCTCAGCTTGAGCTTAGAAGGTAAGAAGCTTAGGGGCTTAGGAGCTTAAGAATATGGCAACTCAAGAACTTGTAGAAACGCAACCGCGGCCGGAGCAGGCGCGGACCAAAAACGCGGCACGCCGTGTGCGTGCCAGCGGACGCATTCCCGCCATTGTTTATGGCGCGAAGAAGGACTCAGTTCCGGTGACGGTCGATCCCAAGCAGATCGGTCGCATCCTCCACTCCGACAGCGGACACAACACGGTATTCGACCTGAAGGTCGGCGGCGAGCAGACCAAAGCGATGATCGTCGATTGGCAGTACGAGCCCATTAAGGGAACGCTCATGCACATCGACCTGAAGCGCATTGCCATGGACCAGGCGCTGCGCGTTGGCGTGCCGGTGCAGTTGACCGGCGTTCCTGAAGGCGTGAAGACGCAGGGTGGAATCCTTGAGCAGATGTTGCGCGAGGTCGAGATCGAATGCTTGCCCAGCGACATTCCAGATCACATCGAGCTGGATGTCACGGCTCTTGTCTTCGGACAAGTGCTGCGCGTCTCCGATCTGCCGCACAGCGACAAGATCAAATTTATGACTGACGAGACGCAGCCAGTGGCGCACATCACGTCAGTGAAAGAAGTCGTTGAAGCGGCTCCGGCTGAGGCAGGCGCCGAAGCGGCGGCTGCAGCTCCGGCAGAGCCCGAAGTCATCAAGAAGGGCAAGCAGGAGACCGAGGAAGCTGCTCCTGAAGCGGGCGGCAAGGCCGAAAGCGGTAAGAAGGCCGAGGGCAAGAAATAGGAGTGAAGCTGGTTGTCGGTCTCGGCAATCCGGGCATCGAGTACCAGTTCACGCCGCACAATCTCGGATTCCTGACCATCGATCGTGCCGCGGAACGCGCGAACATCGATGTCGCGAGCCGCAGATGTCAAGCGGCAACGGCACGGACAAAGATCGCTGGCTACGAGGTCATGCTGGCAAAGCCAGAGACCTTCATGAACCTGAGCGGTCTCTCAGTGCGAAAGCTGGTCGATGAGTTCGAGATCGAACCGGCAACTGGATTGATCGTCGTTTACGACGAGTTGGATCTGCCGTTCGGCACGCTGCGCATTAAACAGCGCGGCGGAACGGCAGGGCACAACGGAGTCGAGTCGCTGGTCGGCTCGCTGGGAACTGATGAGTTCATCAGAGTCAGATTGGGAATTCAACCCGATCATCCGGTGCGCGACGGCGCCAAGTTCGTGCTGGGGCAGTTCAAGAAGTCACAGCTCGAAGCTGTGGGCGACTTGATCGATCGTGCGGCCGATGCTGTAGAAGCGATTTTGAAAGAAGGCGTGGCTGCAGCGATGAATCGCTTCAACCAGAGGCCGAAGAAGGAAGAGACGGAGTAGGAGTCAGTACCATCCGCGGTAGCGGATGGGTAAGCGATCGACGGTTAGTCCCCATTCGCTACCGCGAAGGGTACTGACCCTCACAAGAATTTCGGAAGAGAGAACAGAATGCAGCGTACATACGAAGTGATGTTTATTATCAGGCCCGACCTGCAGGAGGAAGATCTCGACAAGTTGATCTCCAACCTCGAATCGCAGGCCACTAATGCCGGAGCAACTGTGAAGAACGTCGAGCGCATGGGCAAACGGCGCCTCGCGTACCTGGTGCGCAAGTTCACGGACGGCTTCTACGTGCTGCTTACCGTCGAAGCCGACGGCAAAGCGATTCACGAGATCGAGCGCCGTCTGCGCGTGTCGGAACCGGTAATCAAATTCATCAGCGTTCGCGTTGACGAAGAGCAGAAGCGTCTGGAGAAGATTAAGCAGATTCGTGCGACCAAGGTAAAGCGGTCTGCGTCAGAACCCGCGCCGCCACCGGCGGAAGCGACACCTGCACCGGCGGCGACAGCGTGAGAAAGCTGCTGGCTATTAGCTGCTAGCTTCTAGCCTGTGCATTCAATTTGCAAACGATTGCGTCGAATTCGCGGCTTGAGCACGCACTTAAAGGCACAGGCAGCGACGCAAGATGAATTTAAGCCAAGTGGACAAGAGGCTAGTAGCTAGCAGCTAGTACTCCAAGGAGATATATGTCAGACACACCAACACCCACCGGCACAGCCGGCCCAACTCAAGATCGCGGACCTCGTCGTGAAGGACGCCCGGGAGGTCCAGGCGGACGCGAGGGCGGACGCAAATTCTTCCGCCGCAAAAAGGTCTGCAAGTTCTGCGTCGAGAAGATTGACGCCATCAACTACAAGGATGTTCGCCTGCTCTCTGGCTTCGTAGCCGAACGCGGCAAGATCGTCCCGCGTAGATTGACCGGCGTGTGCACGCCGCATCAGCGTAGATTGAGCGCGGCTATCAAGCAGGCGCGCAACATCGCCCTGCTTCCCTTTGCAGCAAGGTAAAGAAGCTGCTGGCCACTAGCTGCTAGCTAGTAGCCAGCCCGTGAATGTTCCTGACTGCTTGGTTTTTCCAAGGTACCGAATGCTGCCAGGCAGGAGATCAGGAATGCGACACACGCAATCGATTTTGGCTAGCAGCTAGAAGCTAGCAGCTTAGGAGCTTGTTTTCCATGGAAGTCATCCTCAAAGAAGATGTCGAAAAGCTCGGCCATCGCGGCGAGATCGTCAAAGTCGCTGAAGGTTATGGCCGCAACTTTCTTCTGCCGCGTAAGCTTGCCATTGAAGCGAGCCGCGCCAACAAAGCCGTGATCGAGCAGATGAAGGCCGCTGCCGTCCGTAAGTCGGCGAAGGAAAAGACGGGCGCCGAAGCTCTCGCGCAGCAGCTCAATGACGTGCAGCTCACCTTCGAGCGTAAGGTCGGCGAAAAGGATCACCTCTTCGGTTCTGTAACATCCGCGGATGTCGCGTCTGCCCTCGAAGGCAAAGGCTTCAATGTCGATCGTCGCAAGATTCACCTCGACGATCCGCTCAAGAGCCTCGGCGAATTCCATGTGCCGATCAAGTTGCACCGCGAAGTCACGGCGCACGTGAAGGTCACCGTGAACCGCGAAGGCGGCGAAGCAGGAGCGTAGTGATGCAGTCGCTGCACGAGTTAGAAAGGCGAGCCGAAGAGCATCGCCTCGAAGCTTTAAAGAAGATCGACGCTCTCTCCGAATCGTCGGTAGAACAACAGGAACTCGGGCCCACAGCTCCCATAGATGAGGACGGGCCCACAAAACCTGCTGCCGCTGCTGCAGCGGCAGCATCCCACCAGCAACGCTGATCTTGCATCGCACTATCGAGGAGACTCGATGGCCATGCACGAAGATCTTGAAAAGCTAACCAAGGCTCTGCGATTCACTTTAGGAGCAACTGCCTGCGCCGCCGGCGCCGATAAATTCTTCAACTTGCTAACCGATTGGGAGAAATATCTCTCTCCACTTGTTGCAGAGAAGTTGCCGATCAGTCCCAGCGCATTCATGCGAATTGTCGGCGTCGTGGAGATGGCGGTGGGAGCCGGGATCCTGCTCGGTTATGAGAGACCCGCCGGATACATCTGCTCCGCATGGCTACTGGGAATTACCGGCAATCTGCTCACAAAGCCAGAACACCTCGATGTAGCCGCACGCGACCTGAATATGGCGCTCGAAGCGTTTACGATGGCGACGTTAGCCGGCTTGAAATCGAAAGGCGCCGAACAGCATCTGGAAGAGATGGTTCCTGCCGCTTAGTCAATGCGGTGAACGCATTCCCAATTCGAGTGCCCCATTCATCATGATTTTCGATGAGCACGATGGTTATCTTCCACACAATTGAGTGGTGACCGAGAACACAGACGTGCTCAAAAGTTTCACCCGAAGCTAGTTTGATGTCGGCGAGCTAAGGATGACGATGTTAGCCGCATCAGCGGCTTCGATGACACGATCGCCATCAAGAAAAAGACACTGCTGGGCATCGACCGCGAGACAGGTAGCTCCGGCTTCGCGCATTGCCCCGATAGTCCTTATTCCTATTACGGGAACGTCGAAGCGGAGATCCTGATTCGGCTTAGCCACTTTTACCACCGTTAGCGCTCGGCTCAAAAATGATTCCGGAGTTTCGTCGTGATGTAGGGTGCGCATGATCTCTCCAGCGCGATGAATGGTCGCATCAGTACCTTCCATCGCCTCGACGGCCACACACGCTGATTCCGCAATCACTGCAGTTTGCCCGATGTCGTGCTGCGCCAGTTCGCGTGCGACCTTGCGTCCGTAATCGATGTTCTTCAGTTCGGCTTGGCTCGGTGCGCGCCGCGTGAGGACACCTTCTCTTGCCAAAAGCGGTTCGAGATAAGAAGTGGAACT
>DATEMI010000509.1:0-2624 GCA_035275665.1 Terriglobales bacterium
TGGCGGGATTGTTTAATTCCGACTGGATCGCTCCCAGTGGCAAAAGGGACTGCAAGGGACATCGTTCGCATTGGGCCACTCGACCACAGTGATCTTTTCCTGCTTGCACGATCAGTGCGTGGAATTCGTTGTAGTGATCGGCAAGCTCGATCGCAGGAAAGCCTGAGGCGAAGGTCGTCTCTACTTGATTCCTAACTTCCTCGTATTTGGCGCCCGCCTTCGTGATGCCATGGCGTTCAAAGATGCGTTTCGTATAGGCGTCGACGATGAAGACCGGCAGCTTGCCCGCATAGAGCAGAATGGCATCGGCAGTCTCGGGGCCAATGCCGTTTTGGGATAGAAGCTCTGTGCGGAGTGCATCGACGGGCTGCGCAAACATACGGTTGAGTGATCCGCTGTACTGCTCGTCAAGATAAGCCACGAACATTTTCAGACGCGCAGCCTTTTGGCGGTAGTAGCCGGATGGCCGGACGAGCTGCTCGAGATCCGCAAGCGCAATCTCGCGGATTCCGGAAATGCCCAATACTCTCGCACGCCGAAGATTCTTGAGCGCCAGTTCGACGTTGTTCCAGCTAGTGTTCTGCGTGAGAAAGGCCCCAACGATCACCTCAAAGCGCGTTTGTGCCGGCCACCAGTGAAGCGGTCCGTAATGCCGCGCGAGCGTGTGGTAAATGCGGGTGATCAGATTGGAGGCTGTCACTGATGAATAGAGTAGCGAAGAATCACGCCATCGGGTGATCGGGCCATCGGGTCACCGGGCGATGTGAAAGCAACGACAAAACCCGACGCAAATTTCGCGCATGCTTCGCCGCGGATCAAGGCGAAATATGTTTTTCTTTTGATTTTCGCTTTTTCAGCTTTCCGCGTTTATCCGCATCCCATCCGCGCGATCTGCGTCGTGTTTCGGGTTTTCAGATCACCCGATGACCCGATCACCCGATGAACCGATCCTTACAGTCTGCCGCCGGCTTCTGCGACGATCTTCTCAGCTTGGGGGACAGGTGCGGAGGAGACAAGTACCAGTGAGAGCTTATCTTTCTGGACAGAACCGACTGCGAAGGCATCGACGCGTTCCGTGGATGGGCCGGGGAATTGGAACCAGTCGAGTACGTGAGCCGCAAGCGATTTGGACGGATCCTGGTGGCGGACGAAGAGGGAAATTTCATTGCTGCCGTCGGAGTAATCGAGATGCATATAGCGCTTGCCATGCAGCAGGCAAACGCGAGCGCCAACAAGGTGATATCCGGCCGGCACAATCCGGTCGGGAACCAAAGGATCGCCTACAATGCGCTGCGCCAGGGCCCGTACGTCAGCGTTTTCGGTGCGCCATTTTCGCGGTGACTTGGCGACCACTTCCTCTTGATGATCATCCGCTGCGTCAATGCACAGAGCAGTGCGTTCGATGCGTCCCTTGGCATATCCGACTGTGGCAATGACAACGAAAAACAGAGCAACGGCAGCGGCGATTCCGTATCGCCACGATAGCAAGATGGGATGGCGAATGGGCGAGATCGATTCGCGCATAGCAGCGCGAACGTGCGCCTCAAGCTGACGCGTTTGCAGACGTTCAGACGTGACGGCGTGACGGACAAGATGGTCGAACTCGGATTCAGTCTGGAGCTTCGTAGAGCAATCGGGACAAGCGCCGAGATGCTTGCGCCACGCAGGCTCATCGATCTCGCCCGAAAGATACGCTTCGGTGACGCGCTCGCTTTTTGAACAGATCATAGTCTTGCCTTCGCTTTCATGTATCGGGCCTCACGCTTTGCCAAATCGTCTCTCACTTGAGTACGCGCCCGCGATAGCCGCGACATCACGGTGCCGATCGGGACGCCTAAAATCTCTGCGATCTCCTTACACGAGAAGCCCTCAACCGCGAAGAGGATCAGCACGGTGCGGTAGTCCTCGTTGAGCAGGTCGATCGAATTCTGAATCTCTTCGGCGCTAAAACGACTTGCCGGCGCTCGCTCCCCTGCGCTGCACTCGGCGTACTGCTCCGGGAAGAACTGAACTGCTTCCTGGCGAATCTGCTGATGACGCGTGCTCCAGCAATTGAGCATGATGCGGAACAACCACGCCTTGCAGTTCGTGCCCGGCTGGAAACGATCAAAATGTCGCCAGGCGCGGAGCATCGCTTCTTGCACCAAGTCTTCCGCCGTTGAGACATCTCGCGCCAGACGCACTGCGGCCCGCAACAGCGCGCGCAGATGTACGAGCGCGAGCTGCTCAAACTGCAGTTGCCGCGAATCGCCTCCGTCCAGGATGGAGCCTCGCAAGGGACAAGCCGTTATTTATCGCGGGAGACGGCTTTGTCCTTCGCAAGTCTAAATCCGGCATCGGGGCCGTTTCATCCGTTTTGGTGCGAAATTGCGGGATGATTTGGACTTGGGGCTGCCCTCGGCCGGGGATTTCGGGCAGGTTGTTATGAGAAGCTGAATCCCAAATATAAGAGCAGGCGTCATCGCCTGCTCTTTATGGTTTAGAAGTGGGATGTTACCAACCCCAACCGCGTCCGCGATTTCCGCCAGCGCCGTAGCCTTGCTGATATCCCTGCTGGTAGCCCTGACGATAGAGACCTTTGTATTGGTCCTTGCTGCCATAGATTGAGCTGTATCCGCGAGACG
>DATEMI010000510.1:0-3479 GCA_035275665.1 Terriglobales bacterium
GTCAGTGAAGACTTCGACGATCAGCCAGCCATGAAAACGGAATCCGGCCATGGAATCGCCCCCGAGATCCAGCACATCCATGGGATTGGTACAGAAGTGGGGTTGCGGAGCAACCGTTTTGCCTCTCCATTCCACTACTCGCGATCGGATTTCAGTGATTTTCATTTTTTTAATACTGTCCCAACTTGGTTTCGAGCAAGGAATTCAGAAGATTTAAAAAGTTTTCGAATGAGATCGGTTGCCGAAACTGGGACAGAGTCTATCAGTCGCAAGCATTGAAGCATTGGCTTGAGGAGTTTAACCTCAGCATTCACAGCAGATTTTTACGGACCTAACTACTTATTTATGCGATTTCGTTGGAAAATCGCCGTCCTAGTCAGCGCTGCAATCGCAATCAGCTATCTAGATCGGCAGACAGTGCCGGTCGCGATCGCGGCGATCCAGCGCGACATTCCCATTTCTAATACACAGTTTTCGCAATTGCAGGCTGCTTTCCTGGTCGCCTATGCGCTCATGTATGTCGGCGGAGGAAGGTTGCTTGATGCAGTCGGGACGCGGCTCGGCTTTGCTCTGATCATGCTCTGGTGGTCGCTCGCGTGTGCTGCTCACGGTCTGGCAAGGGGATTCGGCGCATTGCTTGTGTGTCGATTTCTTCTTGGCGTCGGGGAGGGAGGAGGTTTTCCGGCGGCAACAAAAGCTGTTGCCGAATGGTTCCCAATACGGGAGCGATCGCTAGCGATGGGCATCATCAACGCCGGTACGGCGGTTGGAGCTGTGGTCGCGCCGCCGGGCATCGCTGTCATCATCCTAGCGGCGAATTGGCGATGGGTTTTTGTCGCGGTAGGAGGTCTGGGGCTCATTTGGGTGCTGGTTTGGCGTTTGATGTATTTTCCCGCTTCGAAAAGCCACATGCTGAGTGTGGCCGAACGCGAGGAGATCCAGGAAGTTATCTCCGAGAGCAGCAGCGAAAATGTGTCGCTTTCCTGGTTCAGACTTTTCTCTTTCCGGGAAGTCTGGGGACTGGTGTTCGCGAAATTTCTTAGCGATGCGGCTTGGTACTTCTATCTATTCTGGCTTCCAAAATATCTGTACGACGTCCGCGGATTCGACACCAAGAAAGTCGGATACTACGCTTGGATTCCATATGCGGCCGCTGGCATCGGATGCCTCGTGGGCGGCTGGTTTTCAGGCTGGCTCATTGGTCGAGGACGGTCGCTGTCGTTCGCGCGCAAAGCCGCGTTGGGGGCTAGTGCTGCCGTAATGCCGCTCATAGTCTTTGTTCCGCACACGCCGGTGGAACTCGCCATCGTGATTTTCAGCATTGCATTTTTCGGACAACAGTCATGGTCAACGCTAATCATGATCGTTCCGGCCGATTTGTTTCCTCGTCATATCGTCGGCTCCGTAGCGGGACTGGTTGGGTTTGGCGGATCGATGGGCGGGGTGATCTTCGGTCTGGTAGTCGGCTATCTTTTAGATCACGGTTTCGGCTATGCGACTGTCTTCGCAATCGTGAGCACGTTCCACGTAGCCGCATTTTGTCTTATCCTCGTCACCATTCGTCGAGTGCAGTCGCTTGTTGCTGCTGAGCGGCATTCGATGTTAACCGCCTAGAAGGCGTCAGCCACGGACGACGTACGGTGTGCGGATATATTCAGCTTGATAAGTGGTTTTTCACTCCAGAGGAGAGTACTCGTGCAGCGCACAGCAGTGATTGGATTAGGCGCCATGGGCTTTGGCATGGCAACGCAGATACTAAAAGCCGGCTTCCCCTTGACGGTGTACAACCGAACGGCGGAGCGAGCAACGGCGCTGCAGACAGCAGGAGCGCAAGTTGCGTCTTCACCGGCGGATGCGGCGAAGGCGGCAGATGTAGTGATCTCCATGGTCGCCGATGATGCTGCATCGCGGCAGGTGTGGCTTGGAGATGATGGAATTTCGCGAACACTGAAGCCGGGGGCGGTCGCTGTGGAGTGCAGCACGCTTTCCACCGCGTGGATTCGCGAATTGGCGCAAAAAGTCCAGAAACGGGAATGTGACTTTTTGGATGCGCCGGTTACGGGAAGCAAGATGCAGGCAGCTTCCGGCGAACTGCTGTTTCTCGTCGGCGGCGAGGCCGCTACGCTCGAACGAGCGCGGCCCGTACTAAAGGCGATGAGTCGGAACATCATGCACATTGGTCCCGTTGGCAGCGGAGCACTTATCAAGCTCATCAACAA
This sequence comes from Terriglobales bacterium, assembly GCA_035275665.1. Lineage (GTDB taxonomy): Bacteria > Acidobacteriota > Terriglobia > Terriglobales > Acidobacteriaceae > Gp1-AA112. The sequence continues at coordinate 2,220 of DATEMI010000510.1, forward strand.
CTATCTTTGCGGAATCCAGGCGGCCTCGTTGGCTGAAGCGATGGCTCTGATTGAGCACAGTGGGCTCGATCGAGAGCGTTCGCTTGAGATTCTGAATAATGGTGCACCCGGAAGTCCCTTGATCAACGCTCTTTCCAAGAGAATGACGTCGCGAAATTACGAGGTCAATTTTCTACTCCGTCTCATGCAAAAAGATTTGAACTATGCGACGCACGAGGCCGAGGCACACGGAATTCGTTTCAATGTGGGATCGGCGGCCGCAAAGGTTTTCGAGCACGCGCGCGAGAATGGTTGGGGAGAAAAAGATTTTTCTGCGGTGATCGAGGCTCTGCGATGAGGTTCGTGCAGATCCGAAAGACTGATGGGGAGCGTCGCGTCGGCGTAGTGAAAGACGACCGATTACATCTGCTCGACGAGGTTGATTCAATTTACGATTTGGCTCAGGAGGCAGTGGCCACAGCGAAATCGTTGACGGACTACGCGACCGAGCGGATCAGCAATCAGTCGCTCTCTTATGACGATGTTTACGATGGCGATTCGGAGTGGCGACTGCTGCCTGCCATCGATCATCCGCAAGAACCCGCGCGATGCCTGGTAAGCGGCACCGGTTTAACGCATCTGAAGAGCGCCGAGAACCGCCAGGCAATGCATGCTTCTGGCGCGGCGCCGACCGACAGTATGCGCATGTACGAATGGGGAGTTCAAGGTGGAAAGCCAGCGAGCGGAAAAATCGGCATCTCCCCGGAATGGTTTTACAAGGGCTGCGGCACCGTGCTCCGAGCCAACGGCGAGCCGCTCACAGTCCCGCCGCATGCCGAGGATGGCGGCGAGGAATCAGAAATCGCCGGCATCTACCTTATCGATTCCGATGGCTTGCCTCGTCGCCTAGGTCTGGCGATCGGGAATGAATTCTCCGACCACGTTGTCGAGAAGAAAAACTATCTCTACCTAGCCGCCTCTAAACTCATGTCTTGCTCTATCGGACCGGAACTTGTAACCGAAGCGTCTTTCGATTGCGTTGCGGGTGAAGTTCGAATCGAACGCGCAGGCGAGGTGATATGGAAAAAAATCATTCGCACTGGCGATGCTGCGATGTGTCATAGCCTCGCAAATATTGAGCATCATCACTTCAAGCATGCGGGCCATCGACGTCCCGGAGACATACATGTGCACTTTTTTGGAGCGGATGCTTTTAGCTCCGGAGAAGGTGTCACTCTGAAGCAAGGGGATGTGGTGGAAGTTCGCTTCGAAGGCTTCGGT
>DATEMI010000511.1:0-2203 GCA_035275665.1 Terriglobales bacterium
TCAAACGGTAGGCATCGTGCCGCCATCAATGATGTAGTCTGCACCATGAATCGAAGCCGCACGATCGGATGCTAGGAATGCCACCAGTTCGGCGACTTCCTCCGGCTGGCCGGGCCGGCCAATGGGAATCCCTCCGATCATATTCATGATTTGCTGTCGAGCGGCGTCCTCGCTGATACCGCTGCTCCGGCTGAGTTGAACAATCATGCCGTGTGCGCCGGAGGTCTCAATGAATCCAGGCGAGATCATGTTGACGCGGACGCCCTTCGGGCCAACTTCGTTTGCGAGGCCCTTATTGTAGGTATTAAGAGCACCTTTCGCCGCAGCATAAGCAAGGGTCGCGTCATAGAGCGGCAGACGGTGCTGGATGGACGAGATGTGAAGAATGACACCTGATTTGCGTTCGATCATACCGGGCAGGAATGCTCGGTCGAGACGAACGGATGCCAGCAAGTTGACGTTGAGCGCCTTCTGCCAGTCGTCGTCAGAGAGGGCTTTATATCCGCCGTTCGGAGCATCTGATGCCCCCACATTGTTCACTAAGATGTCGAGTCCACGCCACTCCTGCTGAACGCGGCTGATTACTTCTTGCACGCCTGCAGCGGTACCGATATCTGTCTGCACGAATAGAGCCACTGCCTGCCCTTCCGGTAGCGGCGAGCGTGCAGTCGTTGCGACGGAAGCGCCGCTCAGAGTAAAACGGCGCACCATCGCTTGTCCCATGCCTTTTGTGCCGCCGGTTACCAGAATCCGCTTGCCCTTAAATTCATCTCCGGAAACTGGGAAAGGGTATGTCATCGTCATGATCGAATCTCCAATGAAGCAATCTTGTCGCTGGAAAGTCTGAAGATGTGGTCTACTTCAACAGGGCTTCCGGGAAAATCGCCGGTGAGTCGGGCACGCACCGTCACCAAGACTCCGAGCGTTTGAACGTTTGACCGTCTGAAGGACGTATCGGTATTTCGCGTCCGCCGCTTGCTTCCATTGGCGAATCGAACCACGACCGTGGTAATCCTGCCCCTCATCGTGGACAGTGCATCTTCGGTAAAGCAACTGGCGAGCGCATCAGCATCCTTCGCCTCTTCGGCGGCCAGATATTCAGCGACGGCTGCGGGCACACCAAGAGCCATGTTGTTCTCCTCCGTGCAATTGCACAGCTAGAAGTTTCGCAGCATACTGGCGAGATAGGAAGTACGCACAAAAAAGTGCGTTAGGAGAAATGTGCATGCCAAAACGCTACACGCCCACATCTGCCGCGGCAGACGTAGAAGCGGCACTCCGTATCCTGGAGGGGAGATGGAAGCTCGTGATCCTGTTCCATCTATTCGGAGGCAAGGTGATGCGCTTCTCCGACCTGGAACGCGCGATACCCAACATCACTCAGAAAATGCTGGGGCAGCAACTCCGCAGCTTGGCAGCGGACGGAATCGTTGTGCGTACGGCGTATTCTCAGGTGCCGCCGAAGGTTGAATACTGTCTGACACCATGGGGCCAGTCCCTTTGTCCTACGCTTGACGCCATCCTAAAGTGGGCCGATCAACGGCCAGCAGGGAAAAGAAAGCGCGACTCGGCGCTGACAGTTGCGCCTCCTGAATCACGGACAAACCGGAAGTGACCCGATTAGGACGAGCAGCCGACCACCAGTGCGGGAAGCGCTCCTACCGAGCCAGCGCAGCCAATAAGCTGATTCGACCCTGTCCGAGCAGCTTCACCTATTCTGCCTCCCCCACGAGGAAGTCTGGTTCGTCACACTGAGGAGTTGCCCGCTGAGGTAGCCAAACGGGTTGGGGTCGCGTCCTCCGGAAGAAACCAGTCCCCCACTTAAGCGGTAGCGCCTGCTTCATGCATAATTGGTTTCCATGAAATCGTCCCATGACGGGCTGATAAAACTGATTGCAGTATTCAAACTGTTAAAAGGGGGATTGCTGATCGCCTTTGGCATAGGCGCGTTCAAGCTACTTCACAAAGACGTGGCTGCCGTGGTCGAGCACTGGATTGACGTGATCAAGCTCGATCCGGCCAACCGGTTTGTCGATGCTGCACTCGCGAGAGCTTCCATGCTAAACCCCGGCCAGATCAAGAAACTTGGATTGGGCAGCTTCATCTATGCAGGGTTGTTTTTGACCGAAGGTGTAGGTCTGTGGTTGCTCAAACGCTGGGCGGAATGGCTCACCGTGATCATCACGAGTTCCTTAATACCGGT
>DATEMI010000512.1:0-4363 GCA_035275665.1 Terriglobales bacterium
GTCTCAGGTTCCTTCGCGCTCAACTGCAGCCGGCGCGGGACACTAACGGGCACAATTTCAACCGGACGCGATCAGTGCCGAGATCGTTCGGCGCTCCCCTCGTTATGATGGAGGTGTGCGTGCGGAATCGAAGGCGCAACCCAAGCCAAGCGTCGCGTTGACCTCGGTCGACCAGTGGGAGGACGGGTCCGTCTCCCACGCTCAAGACTATCTTGCCGTAGAAGAGCCGCTTGAAATCCGAATTGGGAATACTCCTATTAGCGTGACCATGCGTACTCCGGGTCACGACCTGGAGTTCACCGCAGGTTTCCTTTTTACTGAAGGAATCATTTCGAGCCATGCAGAGTTGAGGGCGCTCGCAGCGGCCGGTCCGAACACGGTAACCGCCGAGATTCCCAATGGCTTGGGCTTGCCACTCGATTCTCAACGCAACTTCTTCGCAGCCTCAAGCTGTGGCATTTGCGGAAAGGCGACGATTGAATCCGTCCGCGTGCGCGGCATCAAACCTGTGAGCTCTGCTTTCCGCATTGATCCCGACGTGCTGTGTTCACTGCCGCAACGATTGCGAGACTCGCAGGCCGTCTTCGGACGAACTGGGGGGCTGCACGCCGCTGCCGCGTTCAATCCCGCTGGAGAGATGTTGGTCTTGCGCGAGGACATTGGCCGCCATAACGCAGTGGATAAAGTCGTCGGGTGGGCGTTGCTGAACGATCGTATCCCATTAAGCAATTTCGTCTTGATGGTCAGCGGCCGTGGCGGATTTGAAATTGCTCAGAAGGCCCTTGTGGCCGGTTTTCCCGTTTTGGCCTCGGTATCAGCGCCGTCGAGCCTCGCGGTGCAGATTGCTCGTGAGTTCGGAATGACGATGGTGGGATTCTTGCGTGGGCGGCGATTTGTCGCATACTCGGCGCCTTTGAGAGTGACTAGGGTTGGCGCACACCAAGGTCACGACGGATAAACGAAAACGGGCAGAGGGGCGGCTGCGTGAACCTTGAAATCGATTCTTTATCGTCGGTTTGTGAGTTGCGCCAGCGAAACGGGTTGATCCAGGCGAATCTTTAGTTCGGTGTTTGCTGGAAGTTCGACATCCTTGCCTTTGGTCGCGAGAATGTAGCCGCCTCCTGCAATGGCGCCGATTGCCAGCCCCTTGAACGGACCACCAAAGATCAGACCGGCGATCGCCCCGATTCCGGCTCCTACGGCTGCACCTTTCGCTGCTGTCGAGGCATTGGTATTCGACTGGACCTCGCCTTCGGAATTTACGGAGCCGTTGCCGCCGGATTGATTCACAGAAACCAATGTTGCTGAAATGGGAATCGTGCTTCCATTCGGTAGAGCAACGCTATCGAAACGCAGGTTGAGTTTTCCTCGTCCGCGCATCGAGGGCAGCGTCTTGCCTTCTTCCGACTCGGTCACCTGGCCGTTGACGCGCGTTCCGACTGGAATCACGATCTGATCATTGAAGTCGCGCACCGGCTGCGTGACGGCAGCGGTGAATCGTTGGCCGGGAGTCGAAGTCTTCGTCGAGAGCGCTGTTTCCAAACTGGTGCTAATCTCGGTTCCTTCCGGGAGTTCATTCTGGCCTGAGTTAGCGCGTCTTGTGAGCTGCGGCCCGGAACTTTGCTGCACACCCGAAGAGATTGTCTCCGGGTGCTGATCGTAGAGCGGCTGAGCGCCGGCAAATACGGTGGTGAAACTCGCTATTGGTTGTGAGGAAGGTTCATCGAGCTGGAAGTAATAACGCGTTCGCGGTTTCAGATTCGAGAGATGAATGCGATGCTCGGTTGAATCTTTGAAATCGCCTCCGGTGTAGAGAAGATTGTCGCGATCGGTTCCGTAATAAAGCGTGTTGCTCGCCGGGACATTCGTCGTCCAGGAGATTACGGCAGTTGTGTCATCTAAATACTGGATCGACGGCCCCCGGGTCAGAATGATGTTTCCGAAATTCGCCGCTTGCGCAGTTTGTCCAGTCGCTGGATTCGGCTTCGGCTGCAGCGAGCCTTTGAATGGCGGCTGGTTGCGAATCGGATTTGCGCCCAGAGCCGTGGTCTGAAATCCATCCATGCCATCGGAGGAATTTACCGCAGCCGTACCCTGTCCGGTATCGATGCGGAAGTAGTAGGTCGTGCTCGGCTGCAGATTGCGCAGGTTGATCTGGTGCCGCAGGCTCAGGGACCTCGTGTCTTCCGAAATCTGATTCAGGTTGCTCGGATCTTTGCCGTAGAAGACGCGGCTCGCAAACGGCTGATCGGTCGTCCACGTAATCACGGCGAACTGATCGTCGGCATACTGAATGGTTGGGCCCTGAGTGATGTTCACTCTCGCAGGAGCCTGCGCAGCATCGCTGTCGTTTGAGCTTTGATTCGTCTGCGCGAAGGCGGCGGGACCGAGGATGAGGAATAGCGAAAAAAACAGACCTAGGGATTTGGAATTCGAAAACCTGATGAACAACTCTCTCCTCCTGGACTGAAACCAGAGTTCAAGGTTTCTTTAGTGGGTTGGACGCGGCGCTCACCTCATCGTAATCCAGAGCACCACATCATTGCGATGATTTCCAAGCAGGAACTCGTTGAATCAAGAGATCGGGAATTTCTCGGGCAGGGATTCGGTGTTGCGGGGAAACTGGCGAGCTTACTGCGCGATCAGTGCTTCCACAGCTTGCGAAATTCTGCAGCGGCGGAGCGCCCGAGCACAACCACCAGGGCGAGGCCGAGGGCAACGTCGATGGTCTGCAAAACCGTGAGCATAGATAGGCTGTAACTTAGCCCGAAAGCCCACCAAACGCAGCATTACTTTCGTGTTGGTTCCCAGTTGCACAACCAGAACTAAAGAATCAGGCGTGCAAGACGAGTATGGGCAGCCTATTTTCGGAGCGGCATCTGCGGTGTAATCTGTCCCGGCTTGGCTTTGCTGCGCTCGATCGGAAGCCAACGGAGTAGGAGGAACTCAATGGCTGATGGAGTCTCCCGCAGGCAGTTTCTCGCATCCGCGATCTCGGTCGCGGCCGCTTCTTCGCTCGCAGGCGCGAGCCCGTTTCCGCTGAATTCTGCCCGGCAGTCCGAAACCGAAGTTCCATTGCAAGCTTCCGACTGGAAAAGCGAGGGAATCGAGAACCTCGCCAAGTCCCTACACGCGAAGTTGCGGCAAGTTCCAATTCGGGCCGTCACGATCAACGACGGCTTCTGGGGTAAGCGGCGACAGGTGAACGTCGCGAAGAGCATTCCTTCGATGCACGACCTTCTGGAAGCCAATGGACGGATGAACAACTTTCGCCGGCTTGAAGGAAAGAGCTCCGCTCCGCAAAGTGGACCGGTGTACTCCGATTCCGACGTGTACAAGTGGACCGAAGCGGTTGGCTTTGCGCTGCAGTCGGGCGACCTGCCGCAGCTTCGCCAAACCACGGAGAAGATCATCGAGGATATCGTTGCGGTGCAGGAGCCGAGTGGCTACCTCAATACCTACTACGTGCAGGACCGCGCTGCCTTGCGAATGACTCCGCAGACGCAGTCCACCGGACACGAGCTGTACTGCATGGGCCACCTGCTGCAAGGCGCGATCGCCTACTATCGCGCGACCGGCGAGCGCAAACTGCTCGACGCCGGCATTCGATTCGTGAACGATTTCCTGATTCCGAATTATGGTCCCGCGCCGAAGAAGCCCATCGTCTCCGGCCATCCGGAGATTGAGATGTCGCTGATTGAGCTTTACCGAATCACCGGTGACAAGCGTCAGCTGGATCTCGCCGGTTACATCTTGCAGGGCGATTCACGCGCAGAGTTTCCCGAGCGTCGCACCATCTACATGTTCAGCGGAACTCCATTCACTGCGCGCACCAAGCTCGAGGGTCATGCGGTTCGCGCTATGTACGCCTGCTGTGGCGCGACTGACTACTACATGGAAACCGGCGACGACTCCTATTGGCGCACACTAAGTACTCTCTGGAACGATATGGTGAGCACCAAGATGTACGTCAGCGGCGGGGTAGGCTCGCGCGCCGCGGGCGAAGCCTTTGGCGATGCTTATGAGCTGCCCAACTTCCGTGCCTATGGAGAAAGCTGCGCCGCCATCGGCAACATGATGTGGAACTGGCGCATGCTGTCGGCAACAGGGGATGCAAAGTTCGCGGACGTCATCGAGCGGGCGCTCTACAACGGTATCAATTCGGGAATGTCGCTGAGTGGGACTCTCTATTGTTATCGCAATCCGCTGGCATTCGATCCTTCCAGCGGGGACAACATACGCAATCCCTGGTATGACACGACCTGCTGTCCGCCGAATCTGGAGCGTACTTTTGGGTCGTTGCCCGGATACTTCTACAGCACGAGCGATGACGGCATCTACGTTCACCTCTATGACAATTCCG
>DATEMI010000513.1:0-2351 GCA_035275665.1 Terriglobales bacterium
GATCTGTACAATCGTCCCAAAGACATAAGCGCCGAACGATCGGTTTTTGCCGAACGGGAAGAGATGCTACTCGTGCACCTCTCGAACTTCCGACCAGTAAAGCGAATCGGAGATGTAATCGAGATCTTCCAGCGCGTGCAGGAGAAGGTCCCCTCACGGCTGATCATGATCGGCGATGGTCCCGAGCGCTCGGCGGCGGAGTGGCAGGTTCGACGCCTCGGATTATTGAATCGTGTGTACTTTCTCGGGAAACAAGGCAATGTTCACGAGAAGCTCGCCATCTCCGACTTAATGCTTCTCCCGAGCCAACTCGAATCGTTTGGACTGGCTGCGCTCGAAGCGATGGCATGTGAGGTACCGACTATCGGCACGAATGAAGGTGGGATGGCGGAAGTGGTGGAGCATGGCAAGAATGGCTTTCTTGCTTCTGTGGGAGATGTGGAGCAGATGGCTGCTTACGCGATTGAAGTTCTTTCTGATGAGAGGCGCTTGCGAGAGATGGGCAAGCTCGCGCGATTCGAAGCGCAGTCGCGTTTCTGCGCCTCAAAAATCATTCCGCAGTATGAGAAGTTTTATCGACGAATGCTGGAGCGGGCTTCGTAGATCGCCGACGCGGCAGAGAATTCTCGTTCCGTCTGCAAGAGAGGTACTTCGATCGAAATCCGAGTTCCTACCCCAGGACTGCTCTGGACCGTCATGTGTGCGTTCGTTCCGTACAGCACTCGCAAGCGCTCGGCGACGTTGTACATGCCTATTCCGTCGATACGAGCTTCAGTCTCATCGCCGTCACGAGCAAATCTTCTTCGCTCGCCAAACTTGCCGTTGCTTGTGGTCATGCCGACGCCGTTATCTTCGATGTCGATGCACAAACGGTGCTCCGACTGAAAACGGCTGCGCAGGACGATGCTGCCGCCGTCGATCTTCGGGGCGAGGCCGTGCTTGATTGCGTTCTCCACGATCGGCTGCAGCATCATGCTGGGTACGATGACCTCGAGCGTCTGAGGTTCAAGATCCTTGATTACGCGCAGCTTGTCTGAGCCGAAGCGCGCGACTTCGATGTCGAGATAATTGTCGATGAAGTCGATCTCGTCGCGCAGCAGCACGAAAGCATCGTGCTTCTTGAGAAGCGAGCGAAGGATACTCGCCAGTTTCACAATCAGCTCGCGCGCCTGCTCCGGCCTTACTCGCACCAGCGAAGAAATGGAATTCAGCGTGTTGAAAAGAAAGTGCGGATTGATCTGACTCTGCAGAGCGTCCAGTCGAGCCTGTAGCAGCAGACGTTCTTGCTCTTCAAGCTTCAATTCAATGCGAGTCGCATTCCAGACCTTTATGGGAATCGCAACTGCAGCGATGGTGCCGACATAGATTGCAACTTCCACCCAGAGATTGTTGCTGCTCAGGAAAAAGATGTGATTGGGAAACGCGCGCCCAACCTGCTCGCGCAAAAACTGCAGCAGGAGGATGCCGACAAAAAAGGCGACCTGCCAATCATGCCGCGGACGCGGAAAATTCCGTCGAACCCAGCGATAGATGCTTAGATCAACCATCGGGGAGAATGACCAGATGTCCTCTCGATTGGCCGCAAATTCTCTGAAGGCTCCCGCCACATATCCGGCCAGAGCGTTCATAGGAAACGAGAGAAATTCGTGCAGCCACAACTCTGGAACGGCGCACAGTGCGGCAAGCCCGACGCCAGCCAGCCGGCCGCCCATTACACCGACGATGATCGCGCTCTCAAAAGCCACGTCGGCGGCAGAGAAGTTCGGGACCATCGCGCGCACCCATACGCCCAAGGCGACTGGCACGCCGACGAACAGAACGATGTTGATCTGCTGACGAGCGCTGCGAACTTCGTTGCGAAACAAGACCGACTTGAAGTAGCGCGACCGCACTACGGCGCTGGCGATGGCGGCAACTACGCCAAGGCGAATCAGCAGCGTAATCAGGATCAGCTTCTCGTCCACGCCCTAAGCCTAGCAGGAATGGCTCGTTATAATTCGAGAGATGAGTACCTCGCCTACTCGAGTCCAAGCGACCAAGCGCGCCGAAGCTGACTTTCCCACTCAGTTCGGCCACTTTCGCATTCTGGGATTCGAGGGCAGCCAACGCGATCCTGAGACCTGCCGCCCAGAGGCCGCTGTGGCCATCGTGATGGGAAATATTCACTCTGCGCCTCCGCTGGTGCGCATTCACTCGCAATGTTTGACCGGCGATGTCTTCCACTCTCTGCGCTGTGACTGTCGGCAACAACTCGAACTCGCTCTGCGCATGATCGCCGACGCAGGAGCAGGAATTCTGCTCTACGAACAGAAGGAAGGTAGGGGGATCGGACTTATTGCGAAGCTCCAGGC
>DATEMI010000514.1:0-8640 GCA_035275665.1 Terriglobales bacterium
CTACAAGGCGGAAAAAATGCTAGGGTTCCGGGCTACGGTTGGGCTTCAGGAAGGTCTGAGCCGGTTCATTGATTGGCGTGCAGAGCAGAAGACCGCCGTTATCGATAGGGAAGCAGTTCCAGTAGCTGCAGGAGGAAGACTGTGAGCGCGACAACGTTGGCCAGACCGACCATTCAAGTTGCTAAACCTTCGTTGGGTGTCGAGGAAGAAGCAGCCGTACTCGAAGTACTGCGAAGTGGCTGGATCAGCCAAGGTCCGAAAGTAGGGGAATTTGAGCGCGAATTCGCTGCCTATGTAGGCGCGCCACACGCGATCGCAGTCTCTTCCTGCACCACCGCTCTGCATCTGGCGATGATTGTCGCCGACGTTCGCGAAGGCGATGAAGTTATCTGCCCCAGTCTTTCATTCATCGCGACCGCGAATGCAATCCGATATCTCGGGGCCAGGCCGGTCTTTGTTGACATCGATCCTGTGACATATAACCTCGATCCGGAAAAGGTTGAAGCTGCAATTACTGCGCGCACGAAAGCGATTCTTGCGGTCCACCAGGTAGGAATGCCGGCGGCAATGGCAGAGCTGGGAAGCATCGCGGAGCGACGTGGGATCGCGCTGCTGGAGGATGCCGCTTGCGCGATCGGATCCACCTACAACAGAGAGCGAGTGGGTCATCCTCATTCACTTCTGGCTTGCTTCAGCTTTCATCCGCGCAAAGTCCTCACTACCGGCGAAGGCGGAATGATCACAACTGCAGACGCGGAGATCGCCTCGAGACTTCGTCGGCTGCGGCAGCATGCGATGAGCGTCTCCGATCTGGCTCGACACAGCTCGAGCAAGATAGTGACTGAGTGCTATGACGAGGTTGGCTTTAATTTCCGTATGACCGATCTGCAGGCGGCGGTTGGATTGGTGCAATTGAAGCGGCTTGCTGGATTTCTAGAGCGCAGACGTCAGCGCGCGGCAAGATATACGGAAGCTCTAGCGAAACTGCCATTCTTAGTCGTTCCTGCCGAGCCAGAAGGTTGTCAGAGTAATTTCCAGTCGTATATGGTTCGGATGCTTGATAGTTCTCCTGTAAGTCGCGACGAACTAATGCAGAAGCTGCTGGATCGAGGCATTAGTACTCGTCGGGGCGTGATGGCGATTCATCGTGAAGCTCCCTACCAGGATCCAATGTGGGATGCCCTACTGCCGAATACGAATGCAGTGACAGACTCAGCGATTATCTTGCCGATCTACGATCAAATGAGCGATGCCGATCAGCAGTATGTGCTCGATGCAATCTTTGATGTTTGCGAGAGCACAGCTCGCGAAGAGGTCAACGACAAGGCTGGAGCTTTGGTCTAGATAAATTTCCCGCTTAAATAACAACAATCCAGGAAATCAAGTGAAAGTACGCTCTATTTTTTTTGCGGCGCTGATTTTGTGCCTATCCATCTCTGCTCCTCTGTTTGGCAGTTGCAGCGCTCCTGCAAATGCAATCGAGGCAGAGAACTGCTTACCAGGGACTCCCGACTCGAGTTGGGATATCAGCGGAGCCGGAGCTGGGGACCCGAGTATCCAGGGCTTCGCCACCGATATCAGTGTCAACGTCGGTCAAACTATAAGCTTCAAAATCAAAACCGACGCCACTGCCTACACGATCGACATTTACCGCATGGGCTATTACGGCGGGATGGGCGCCCGTCTGGTGGCGAGCATACAACCCTCGGCCACACTGCCGCAGGCACAGCCGCCCTGCGTGACGGATTCAAGCACAGGACTTGTCGACTGCGGAAACTGGGCAGTGTCGGCTTCCTGGGCAGTGCCCGCAAATTCGGTTTCCGGCATTTACTTCGCTCATCTCATTCGGACTGATACGGGTGGAGACAGCCACATCGTCTTTATCGTGCGCAACGATGCGAGCACTTCGGCAATTCTATTTCAAACCGCCGATGAAACATGGGAAGCCTATAACGGATATGCCGGATCGAGTCTGTACGGTCCCGACAACCAATTCAATTTGTCCAGTCGAGCTTACAAGGTCAGCTATAACCGTCCTTTTGACACTCGCGGTTTTGGAAGTGAAGCCGCGACCTGGGTTTTCGGCGCCGAATACCCGATGGTTCGTTTCCTCGAAGCAAATGGCTATGACGTATCCTACTTCACCGGAATCGATGCTGCCCGAAATGGGAATTTGATTCTCAATCACAGGCTGTACGTCACAGCAGGGCACGACGAATACTGGTCTGGACCTCATCGCTTTAACGTCGAAAAGGCTCGGGACGCCGGGGTTAATATGGCGTTCTTCAGTGGTAATGAGGTGTTTTGGAAGACTCGCCTGGAGCCCAGTATTGACGGAACCAGCACGCCCAATCGCACGCTGGTCTGCTACAAAGAGACGCTCGGACCATTCTCAAATCCGCCTGCAACTGTGGCTGTGGATCCGAATGATCCTCCCACTTGGACCGGAACGTGGCGAGATGGAACGAAGAGCCCTCCGGCCGACGGTGGGCGTCCAGAGAATTCCCTTACGGGCACCTTGTTTGAAGTGAATGGACCCGGTACGGACAACAACGGCAATCTTTCTATCAAGGTTCCCTACGCAGATGCACAGATGAGGTTTTGGCGCAATACGAGCATCGCAAAACTGGCGTCGGGATCGACGGCGACGTTACCCAAAGGAAGCTTGGGATATGAGTGGGATGTAGATGCGGACAATGGCGCCCGGCCCGCGGGTTTGTTTCACCTCTCAGCCGCAACATACAACCTGACCTCTGACTTACTTCGTGATCAAGGCGGCACCTACGGCGCGGGAAGCGCGACACATCACTTAACTCTATATCGTGCTGGCAGCGGTGCACTGGTGTTTGGAGCCGGTACTGTCCAATGGTCTTGGGGGCTTGATAACAATCACGACAATCCATTCTTCTCGCCAAACACTGCGCCGAATACGGCGATGCAACAAGCCACGGTCAACCTTTTTGCAGATATGGGCGTGCAACCTGCGACAATCCGCAGTGGATTGACGCCCGCTACTGCTTCCTCTGATACGGTTCCGCCGACTTCGGCTATTACATGGCCTAGTAATGGAGCCTCCCTTTCCAGCGGAAGTACCGTTTCCATTACAGGAACTGCATCGGATTCAGGCGGGGGAGTGGTGGCTGGAGTCGAGGTTTCGACGGACGGCGGCGCCACGTGGCATCCGGCAAACGGCAGACAGAGCTGGACTTATAGTTGGAACCCAGGGACACTCGGCAATTTCATCTTGGAGAGCCGCGCCGTAGATGACAGCGGGAACATTGAGTCCTCGACCGCCTCATCCTCTGTCGTAACTGTGAATCCACCCGACTGCCCTTGCAGCGACTGGACTTCAAGCACTGCTCCCGGGCAGGTCGACGGGGCGGACGCCACTGCCGGGGAATACGGAGTTCGCTTTCGAGCAGATTTTGACGGATACATCACGGGTATCCGTTTTTACAAGTCCGCCAAAAACACAGGTACGCACATCGGTAATCTCTGGACCAATTCTGGAGTTCTCCTTGGTACAGCTACTTTCACAAACGAAACCGTCTCTGGATGGCAGAAGGTTACCTTTGCCGATCCAATCGCGATCAGTGCCAACACGACATATATTGCTTCGTACTTCACTCCGACTGGCCATTATTCTGTTAACAGCAATTACTTCCTCTCGGAGTCCGATGCTCCACCTTTGCATTTCCTGGAAGATGGAGTAGACGGTCCCAACGGAGTCTTTAGTTACAGCGCAACCAGTACATTTCCGGTCTCTAGTTTCAAATCGAGCAATTATTGGATAGATGTAACTTATGTTCCGGCCTCATCAATGCCAGGAGCGCCACCGGCATTACTCGCGCGTCCGTCAGCATTGACGTTTACTGGCTACTCTGGGCAGCCAAATCCGGCTTCGCAGAACGTGACTGTGTACAACGAAGGTGATGGAGTGCTCAGTTGGACTGCGACTTCGAACGCAAGCTGGCTGACAGTTACTCCTTCCGGAACTACTCCAGGTAGTCTGAGCGTTTCAGCGAACACCTCCGGCCTCGCAGTCGGCACTTACACGGGGACGATTACTGTCTCGTCATCCGGCGCAACAAATCCGGCGCAGACGATTTCGGTGACGCTGACCATCACGAATCTGTTGCTTTCCGACGATTTCTCCGACGGAACCATGAATGGCTGGGCCTTCTGTCCACTCGGCTTGAGTTCCAATTGGAGCGTGGTTGGCAGCGCCTTGCAATACAACGGAGGAGGACACACTCAGGTCTACGCCGGCAGTTCCGGATGGACAGATTATGATCTGACGGTCGCGGTAAAACTGTCGACGTTGAGCGACTATCCTGGCGGAATTCGTGGACGCCTGAACTTAAGTACTGGCGGAGGCTATGCGGTTTGGCTTTACCCGGCCGAAGGAGTAATCAAACTTTTTCGGAACAGTGCCTGGAACATCGATTCCGGACTCACGCTATTGGGAGTTGGAGGGGCCGCATTCGATGCGACGAGATTCCATACCCTCAAACTATCTTTTCACGGCACGCAGATACAGGTTGCATATGATGGCAACACGATTATTACTGCAACCGATGCTACCTACAATGCTGGTGTAATAGCGCTCGATGTTTCCAATCAAATAATCAGTTTTACAAATGTACTGGTCACATCAGCCAGCGCTATCAGCAGCGCGCTTTCGGCAAGTGCGAATTCGCTCTCATTCTCGGCTAACTGGAACTCTCAAACTCCAGCCGCTCAGAATGTGCAGCTTACTGGCACAACTGCTAGTTTGGTCTGGACTGCAACTACCAACGCTTTGTGGCTAAGCGTGTCACCTTCTTATGGAGCTACTCCCGCTACGCTGCAGGCTTCTGCGGCGTCATCGACGCTTAACCCGGGAAACTATTCTGGCAACATCACGCTCACTGCCTTGGGAGCTACCGCCATCACTCAGGTAATTCCTGTCACCCTAACGGTGACTGCCCCCACTCCTGTGCTCGCGGTGGCTCCTGGCAATCTAAGCTTCGTCTCCGTGATAGGGCAACCAGTGGGCTCTCAAAGTTTGACGGTTACAAATGGCGGCGGTTACGGGAGCTTCAATTGGGGAGCCTCGACTGATTCTTTGTGGCTGCAAGTTTCACCTGCCACGGGATCGACTCCGCAGACATTGAGTGTCTCAGTTGTCCCGACAGGACTTAGCACTGGTACGTATTCCGGCAACGTGATCGTAACGGCAAGCGGCATATCGAATTCTCCACAGAGCATACCGGTTACGTTGCAGGTGCTGTCTCAGGATATGCACGAGAACTTTGCGGATCAAGGTATGGGCTGGATCATTTCGCCTATGGGCTTGGCTAACGGCTGGACGGCCGCAAACGGCGTTTACTCGTACAGCGGCCTTGGACTTAGTCAGTCCTGCGCCGGAAACGCCGCGTGGTCAGACTACACGTTTGACACTACCGTGCAGCTCGCCAGTCTGTCGGACTGGCCGGGAGGTGTTCGTGGCCGCGTGAATCCTGCAACAGGCGCGGGCTATGCAGCATGGCTCTATCCCACTCTGGGAGAAGTAGTCGTCTATCGTGTGCCGCAGTGGGATATCAATGGAGCGGGCGTGGTTGAACTGGCGGCAGCGCCTCTCACTTTCGACACTCGCGCACACGATCTACGCCTGAGCTTCCATGGAAGTGGAATTACTGTTTCCTGGGATGGGAGCTCTGTTCTTTCGACATCAGACAGTGCGTACGCCGCAGGATTTGTGTGCCTGGATGCTGATAACCAGCCGATTTCGTATTCGAACGTGCAGGTTGCGGCGGTGCAGAACCCGGTTGCGCTCGATGCATCGATTCCATCGAGCCTCGTATTCAATGCTGCAACGGGAGCTTCAGCCGCTCCTCAAACGCTCAATATCACTGCCGGAGGATCCAATACAACTTGGACAGCTGCGAGCAACGCTTCATGGTTATCGCTGCAACTATCGAATAACTTAACTCCGGGTACCCTGACGGTCACAGCAAATGCTGCGGGTTTGGGCGCCGGAGCCTACACGGGAAACATCACGCTTTCTGCTCCTGGCGCAAGCAACTCGCCTCTGACCATCTCCGTAACTCTCGCAGTTAAATCAGCGGTTCTTGCAGCAGCGCCATCGAGCCTCACATTCTTCGGCGCGTCAGGGTTAAATCCAAATCCACAGACTGTGCAGGTGACTAACGCAGGAACCGGTTCACTAAGTTGGACTGCAGCTGCGACCGGTAATTGGCTGGGGTTGAATCCACACTCCGGGACTCCGCCGGGAACTATCACTGTTAGTCCAGACACTTCGCTCAGCGGAACGGGCAGCTTCAACGATACGATTACCATTAATTCCTCGGATGTTGCTAATGGCCCGATAAGTATCCCAGTGTCTATGCAAGTTGGATCACTTCTGTTCAGTGATAACTTTAGCAATGGGGCCGGCAACTGGACTATTTCGCCGCTCGGTAACTCCGCAGGTTGGAACGCAGCGAACGGCATTTATACATACAATGGGGAAGGTCATACCCAGTCATTTGCCGGTAATTCTTCATGGACCGACTACACGGTTGCTATGGACTTCCAACTGGCTTCAATGAACGACTATCCAGGTGGATTGCGTGGCCGCGTAAACGCTACGACGGGAGCAAGTTACGGAGTCTGGATCTACCCTGCTGAGCATATTGCGAAGCTCTTTCGCATCAATCAGTGGAACATCGATGCTGGCAACACACTGCTGGGCGAGTCCGCGCAACTTACGATGGACACGAATTGGCACAATCTGCGCCTCGCGTTCCAAGGTTCAAGCGTTAAGGTCTATTACGACAATGCACTCGTGATTGATGTGACCGATGCAACTTATACGCAAGGAGCAGTTGCGCTGGATGTTTCCAATCAGCCGATTTCATTTGACAACATTACGGTGATATCTCTTCCTTAGGAACGGATCGACCAAGCTGGTTTAAAGACTCACAGCAACTTCCGACTCGAATCAAATATTTACTGAAAATAATGACATCCACCGCGTGCAATCCCGAGATCGAGACACCAATCCTCGATATTAATTCCGACTCGTCTTCGAGCTCGTCGTCGGACAAGGGCAGCTATGGCCAAATTCTGAAGTCCTCGGCGCTGATTGGCGGCGCAGAGATGATGAACGTCGTTGTTCGCATTGTGCGCACCAAAGTAATGGCGATGTTGCTTGGTCCTGCAGGTTTTGGCCTTGCAGGGCTGTACTCATCTCTCAGTGACCTAAGTCAAAGCATCGCCGGCATGGGCGTAAACAGCAGCGGCGTGCGGCAAATTGCCGAGGCGGTAGGCTCTGGGGATACTGAGCGCATCGCGCGAACGGTGGGTGTGGTTCGGCGCATCTCGCTTGTACTTGGTATTTTCGGCACAGTGCTACTTGTGGTTTTCTCCCGTCAAGTCTCAAACCTCACCTTTGGAACGCCCATCTACGGCAAAGGGGTTGCACTCCTCTCAGTATGCATTCTTTTCCGTTTGATCTCTGGAGCACAGAGCGCGCTAATTCAGGGCATGCGCCGAATCGCGGACTTGGCCAAGATGAACCTGATGGGGGCCATTCTTGGGACCGTTCTGGGAATTCCCCTGGTCTATTACTTCCGTGACAACGGTATCGTGCCCTATCTCATTGCTGTGGGCGTCACGGCCGTCCTCACCTCGTGGTGGTATAGCCGCAAAGTCAAAATCCCAAGGCCGCCGCTCGCTTTCGCAGAAACGCGCCATGAGGCCGCGGCCCTCCTAAAGCTCGGATTTGCCTTCATGGCAAGCGCTCTAATGACGATGGGCGTTGCCTATGCCGTGCGAATTATTCTTTCTCACAAAGTAGGTTTGCAAGCAACCGGCTACTACCAATCGGCCTGGACACTTGGTGGCTTGTACGTTGGTTTCATTCTTCAGGCTATGGCCGCAGATTTTTATCCACGGTTGACGGCGAGCATTCACGACCATGGCATATGTAACCGGCTCGTCAACGAACAGGCGCGCGTAGGTCTTCTCCTCGCCACACCCGGCGTTATCGCAACCTTAACTTTCGCTCCGGCTGTCATCACGGTCTTTTACAGCGCGAAGTTTGGCGCCTCTGTCGACATCCTGCGCTGGATTTGCCTCGGAACCACTCTGCAGGTGATTACGTGGCCAATGGGCTTCATTATCGTTGCGAGCGGGCGTCAGAACCTCTTCATATTTAGTGAGGTTGCTTGGGCTATTGCCAGCCTCATCATGGCTTGGGTAGGTATTTCGCATTTCGGAGTAGTTGGCGCGGGCATCGCTTTCTTTGGCTCCTATATATTTCATGGTTTTCTTGTTTATTCCATAGTTAGCCGCCTTACTCGATTCCGATGGTCATTCGATAATCTCAAAACTGCCTTGATATTTTTTCCCATGATCGCCGCTGCATTCTGCAGCTCCTATTTATTACCTTTGTTTTGGTCGGCAATCATTGGAGTATTGCTGGCGATAATCAGCTCGGTTCATTCTATTCGTACGCTCTTGAGACTGACCGCGGCAAACGAGTCACTAGCTCCCAGAATCGCTCGCTTGCGTTACCGCATTGCATACGCGGCGCGTGCGCTTGGATTCTGAAGTTGACACCCGAACAGATGAATTTCAACCACAGCGCAATGG
>DATEMI010000515.1:0-2634 GCA_035275665.1 Terriglobales bacterium
CGAGCACGAACAACCGGCTACGCTCGATGGAGCCCTGCATGGACGCGAAAACTCGCTGAAGCTGAAGCGCGCAAAGGCAGCCGTAGAGATGGCGCGCTACTACGAAGATGCAAGGCGCCTCTCGTTTCTGCTGACGAAGTGGTCGATGAAGCTGCACTCCAAGCGGCACCGGTTCGTCGTGACGTCAGGTGGGGGCCCCGGAATCATGGAGGCAGCCAATCTCGGAGCCAGCGAGGCCGGAGGAAAGACCATTGGGCTGAACATCCGGCTTCCTTTTGAGCAATTCCCCAATCGGTACATCACGCCGGAGCTGAATTTCGAGTTTCACTACTTCTTCATGCGCAAGTACTGGTTTGCGTACCTGGCGAAGGCGCTGGTGATCTTCCCGGGAGGATTCGGAACGCTGGACGAGCTCTTCGAAATCCTCACACTCGCGCAGACCGAGAAGCTGGCGAAGAAGATCATCGTGCTCATCTATGGGCGCGAATATTGGAACCGCGTCCTGAATCTGGATGTCCTGGTGGATTCCGGCACGATCTCTCCAGAGGATAAGGACCTCTTCTGCTTCGTTGACACACCTGAAGAGGGCTTCGAGAAGCTGCGCGATGGGCTGACGAAATATCACCTGCAAGCTCAGCAAGTGCCCGCCGAGCCAGAACGGGAAGAGGGCAAGGAGCAAGCAGACTTCCCTGAGATTGCGAAAACGCGCGGCTAACCCTCATAATTCACGACGTTTGGCAGGATGGGAAAGAAGAACGATGGTCGGATTGCGGAGCGGTATTCTGAGAGCCTAGCCCAATCAGCGAATGGCTTACACGGAAGAAATCAACCGTCTGCTACGCAGCCCTGTAAGAGACACGCCGATTATCTATTTTCCCCGGCAAGAATACGTCGCATTCTTACGAGGTTCTCGTAGCTCGCTGGCTTGACTCTTGGCTAGTTACAATGTTGCCAAACGTCGATGAGCCCCGAGAGCCTTATTCAGGACGTATGCTTTGGAGCCCGCGTTCTCTTCCGTCGGCCTGCATTTACGATCGTAATTGTCGTCGTCCTCGCGCTCGGCATTGGGGCGAATACGGCGATCTTCAGCGTCGTCGACGCGGTCCTGCTCCAGCCTTTACCCTACCGCGACAGCGACCGACTGGTGCTGGTGTGGCAAAGCAGCAAAGAGCACCGCGCGACAGGCGAGTGGTTCAACACTTATCGCGAATTTCAGGAGTGGCAGCGAAGCAGCCGCAGCCTCGAAAACCTTGCCGCGCTCACGTGGGCACTCAGCGAGAAGACGCTGGCCTGGCGCGGAAAAACCGAAAGTGTGCTCGCGATTCCCGCCAGCCTAGATTTTTTTTCCATGCTCGGCGTGAACGCGGCCGTTGGACGCACCTTCGAGCAATCCGATCTCAATGAAGGATGCGCTGCCGTACTCTCGCATGCCTTTTGGCAGAATGAAATTGTCGACAAAGACGGTAAGCCTTCCAAAGTTCGGCGAATCAATAACGGCGAGAAGATCGAAATTTACTTTCTGCCAAAAGGCATGAAGGTGCACGAATACAAGAAGCCGGATTACGTCGCCGATGCGAATCTAATCTTCAAGATCAAGATGCTGGAAGAAGCACAACGACCTTGAAAATGGCTCTTGCATCATCAATGCGGAAACTGCACTGAAATTCGTGCGACTGAGTGGTCTTCGAACAAAATTTCTGCACAAAGAATTGTGCTCTCTTCCGTGAATCCCTTCCTTATCCACCCGACTCCACAACAGAGACAAGTTTTAAACAGGATAATCACAAAAATACTTTTTATTTCACTTGCGCCTCTGCGCCAAAGGAGTAAATTCACTTGCACGCGAGCGTGAGATGTCCTGAATCGCTCGAGCCTGAGTTTCAAAGTTGAAGCCTTCGCAAGAGGGTGGATGCTTGGAAACATCGATTGGAACCCGCAGTTCCGTCGGAGAAGGGCAATCGCAAGATTGTTCTGACGCGAGACGAAGCCGAGAGTTCTGATCGAACAAGGGCCGGTTGCAGATCGACGAAAGTTGAAACGCAACTGGTTGCTGTGATCGATGATGCAGATGGGCGAGCAAACGGCAGCGGCGAAAGCTGTTGATCGGGTGCAAGGATCGAGGGGCGAATAACCGCTCGATTTCGGAAGCCAGCGGGCTTTGCATTGAAAGCGCAGTTCAAAAGATTGCGAGTTCGATGCTAGGAACTTCGGTGGCGCAAGTTGCCGATATCTGAAAAGTCCGGCAGGTTGAGCATGGGTTGAGGCTTCACCGCTTCAGCCGGTGAGAACAAGCTCGGCGAAAGCTTAGTGAATTCATCAGCCTGTAAGCATGAGGTTCGGCGCAAGCTGAATTTTATGCGGGAGATGCACTGGGGAAACCTGAGGCGCTCCTGAAGGTTCTGCAAGCGGAAGTGATCAGCACTGTGAACGAAGATTTTGATTGCGCGCAAGCGCACTCGAGAGCTTCGGATCGCAGCCAGGTTGCCGGAGCTGATGGCGTAAGCCAAAGGCAAGTTGCAGTCGTGCTGGAAACAGTGACTGCAACGAACATGGCGCTCCAGAAATGGAACGCACGAGCAGCAATCGAAAGATGGGCAGCTCGGGCAGATTGCGAAAGCGTTCTGCCGGTCACGG
>DATEMI010000516.1:0-2898 GCA_035275665.1 Terriglobales bacterium
CCATGAATTCATCGTCGTGATACGCCAGCTTCGCCATCGGCAAATGGCCGGAACGTCGCATTCGTCCTCCCCAGAAAAGACAAGCCAGTCATTTTACAACTTCGGATTGCGAATTCAGGGGTGATTTAGTTCGATTTCCCAAATGATCCGACGCGCTGGGGATGAGAGCACGCGGAATGAGCAGAACAACATTACGCAAGGCGCTAAGCATGGAGGACAATACTTGACATGTCGATTACGAGGTATAAGCTGCTACTCCGTCATATCTACAGAGAACGCTGACTGGTACCAAAATGTGCAAGGTGTCTTCGCGACCGCAGTTCCCGCCGGATCGGGCTGATCGAAACACGAGAAAGAAGCTACATATGCTGGGGCATCGCTTTCTCATTCTGCTCATTGCTCCGTTGCTGCTCGGCACTTTGCCCTCCATCGCTCAATACGGCGCACATACGGCGCCGGCCGACCTGGATCAGCTCGTAGAGCAATCCCAGACGATCGTACTCGGCAATGTCGTTTCGACGGCCATCGAACCCCACCCGCAGTTTCGGAACTTACGGACTGTCGTCGTGACGATGAAAGTTGAGCAGGCGTTCAAGGGGAGCGTCGGCTCGGTTCTTGTGTTCCGGCAGTTCCTCATAAACGGTACTGATCTTTCATCTTCCGAATACCAGCCGTCCCAACAGCTATTGCTGTTTCTGAATCCGGTATCGGCCTATGGTTTAACGAGCCCAGTGGGCCTAGAGCAGGGGCGTTTTCGCATTATGCGCGATGAGAAGGGAAATCTCTCGGCTGTAAATGGCAGAGGGAACCTCGGGCTTTTTAATCGAGTCGCCATCAAAGCACAACAACGAGGGATAGCGCTTTCGCGAGAGGCTGCAGCAGTCGTTAGCCAAACGCAAGGGCCTGTTTCCTTAAGCGGGCTCGAGAGCCTGATTCAAACGCTCGTGAGTGCGCAGAAATGAAGTACCGAAGATTAGGTCTCGCGATTATCTTCGTGCTCCTGGTGGGTCGCGCGAGAGCAGGTGGGCCGCTCAACGTCACCGGACCGCAGGCTCCTACGCCGGGGCAGTCCTTCGTGTGGGATACATCGTCTCCCGTCGAATATACAGTCGACAGCGGACCGCTGAGCACAAATCCCTCCGGACAAACGATCGTCAGCAATTCGCAAGGACTTTCGCTTGTAGCAAGCATGTTCCAGACCTGGCAGTCCGTTCCAACTACGTCCATCGCCTACAAATATGCGGGGCCGATCAGCGCACCAGGACTTTCAAGCAGCGGCGACGTACAGACAATTCAAGATTTCGATGCGGTGTTGGGCGCATGCAATAGTGGAACCCAAAGCCCCGTAATTTTCGACGCAGACGGATCGCTCATGAAGGCTTTGGGCCTTGGCCCACTCGTGATTGGATTCAGTGGAACCTGCAAACTGGACCCGAAAGCCGGTCACATCGTGTCAGCAATGGTGGTAATGAACGGTGAGTTTCAAGACGGCGTGAATGCTCCGACTAGTTACAATTTTGAGCTGACGAGCGACGAATTCAGCGAGGCCATCACGCACGAGCTGGGGCATTTTTCCGGTCTGGGTCACTCACAAATCAATCTGGATCTTTACCAGTCCGGCGTGCCCGGCAATTGCAACCTGGACGAACTGGCGGGCCTTCCTCTGATGTTTCCTGTGGAATTTTGCCAGTCCAGGAAATCTGCCGGCCTTCCGACACTTGCCCCGGACGATATGGCCTGGATATCTAAGCTTTATCCGAATTCCGAATACGGCTCGGATTACGGGACAATCAGCGGTTTTGTGCTCTTCGCGGACGGAATTACGGCCTTTCAAGGCGCCAACGTAATCGCCCGCCGCGTGGACGATCCATCTACGCCGGAAGATGAATCCAAGCGCATTGCCGTTTCCGTGGTTTCAGGCTTCTTGTTCACAGGTAATCCGGGACAAGCGATTACCGGAGACAACACCGGGGGCAGCGCTTTCGGCAGCCGGAATACCGCGCTGATCGGGTATTACGAAATTCCCGTACCGCCGGGGACTTACACTGTCCAGACGGAAAACATCGATAGTTCATTCACGCAAGGAAGCAGGGTGGGGCCCTTAGATCCTCCAGTGGTAATCTCCGCAGCTCCGGAGTATTGGCACAGATATGAGTCTGCCTATGATGACCCTACGGTGAAAGATCCAATCACGGTGCAAGCAGGACAGAAGCTGAGCAACATTAATTTCACTCTCAATCAGGTAAATCCGACGCTGAATCGTTTCGATCAGTTTGAAGATGGCGAAACAGACCTGCTATTGCCCTGGAAGCGACTGCTTATCGGCTTCCCATTCCTATCGTTCACGTTGGTGAGGGTTGTGTCGTGAATTCGGCACGACGCGCACTTGCACTCGGTCTGTGTACGTTATCGATGCTTACAGGCTGCGGAGGTGGCGGTGGTGGCTCATCGACGAGCACTCCTCCTCCTCAAAGTCTTACGATCATAACGGACACCTCCGTTCGGTGCGTTGAGTCGACGCCTTTCAGCTTGACTCTTCAGGACGCGGCGGCTTCTGGCGCTGTGACGTGGTCTGTAATTTCTGGACAACTGCCTTCCGGGCTCTCGCTGAATGCAATGAGCGGCGTAATCTCGGGAACTCCGACGGCAAGTACGATCTCGAACGCTACGATTCAGGCTGCCGATGCAAAGACGAGCACTTCGAAATCGTTTGTTTTTTTGGTCTGGCAAAAGCTCGCTGTCAATCCGGTTAGCGTCCCTGCGGCGCACCTCAATGCGCCGTATTCGCTGCAGATGACCGCTACGGCTTCGGGAGCCATCGCTAGCTGGACCGTTACTGGCGGTGAATTGCCACCGGGGCTGACTCTGAACAGCGGTGCTATTGCTGGAACGCCTTCA
>DATEMI010000517.1:0-3923 GCA_035275665.1 Terriglobales bacterium
AATCGCCAGCACTACATCGCCGACTCGCGTGCGATCTGAATCGCCTAACCCCAACACCGGCAAGCCACTCGCCTCGACTTTTAGTACTGCCAGATCGCTTGCGGGATCAGTGCCAATAACTTTGGCCTCGAGCGTGCGATCGTCATTCAAATCCACTTTGATTCGGTCGGCCCCATCAATGACATGATGGTTCGTCAAAACATAACCGTCCTGACTGACGATCACGCCTGAACCTAATCCTTCACGCCGGCGTTCAGGAGCCGGCTGTTGAGCGCGATCGCCGAAGAATTCCCGAAAGAACGGATCGTTCCCAAATGGAAACTGCTGCGGCTGCCGCACACGCATTTGCGAATGAATTGTCACCACCGCCGGCGCTGCCTTGCTCACTACATCCGCGTAGGACATGGTCGGCATGGTGGCAGTCGGGTTGGTTGAAGCCGGTGCCGGAGCGGACGGGTTGTTGGCTACCTGATCCGAAGCTGAAGTTAAGCGAACCTTTTGCCCATCTTGACGATTGCAAGCCACCGCCAGGCAAATCAGGATCGTCACGCTCAATAGGAGACCTGCGCGCGCGCGGGTGTTAGTTATTGACCTCCATACTTTCATCATTTCCCCCTTTTACAATCATGAGTCGTCGACGGCAGCCTCACACCGCATGCGGAGACATCCGGTCAGCGGATCTCACCAGGCTGTGCAGTCTTACACCCAGGACTATTAGCAGAACGCCGAACACGATCGAGTACGCTCCGATAAGCCACACCAGGGCGAGGGCTCCGGCAGCGGGATTGAAGAGTAAAGCCAGGGCGAACAGCACCGACGCAACCCCGGCTAACGCCAGCAACCACTCTCCTTTTATATATTTGCGCAACTGGATCGCGGCTGCGATTTCGAAAGCGCCGGTTACCATTGCCCAGGCGGCTATCAGGATCAGGAGGACCAGCGCCGTGATGCCCGGTACTAAGAAGGCCACTAATCCCGCAGCCACGCCGAGGATTCCTTCGAGTAAGAGAACCCACCAACGTTTGTTCTCGCCGTGAGATTTAACTCCGGCAGCAATTGCGAACACGCCATCCACCAGTGCGTACGCACCCCAAAGGAACACCAGGGCGGTCAGAGTGATCTGTGGCCACACAAACGCCAGAACCCCAAATGCGATTGCCGCGAGGCCTCGCAACACCAACGCCCACCAACTACTTGTGTATACGACTAACATTGGTTTCCTCCTTGGTTCAGATTTCTAAATGTCCGACTGTCGTGCTACGACACCCGGCGGCTACTGCGCTCGGTTCTGTTTTGGACCAGGCTCTCTACCGGCCAGCGACGGCTGCGTGCCTCTGTTGCTTCGGTTGTTCCTCCGTTTTAGCATCCTTAATTTCCAATTGCCGCACACGACCTTCGCCCTCTGACGACGGCATCGTTATCTCGAGTACGCCATCGCGGAAGGTCGCTGTCGCATTGCTTGTATCGACGCCTGAAGGCAGGGGTATTTCTCGATAGAAGCTGCCGTAAGAACGCTCAGTTCGTAAAAACCCTTCACGTTCTTCTTTGCGTTCTTCCTGCCGTTCGCCGCTAAGAACTATGGAGTCGTCTCCGAGTTCGACCTTGACGTTGTCCTTATTAATACCGGGCAAATCGGCACGGATGACAAGTTCCTTATCGCGCTGAAGCACTTCCACCTGAGGCGTCCACGCGGCCATCTGATCAAAGCCCCGCGACGCGGGGCGACCAAAGCCAAATTCGTCGAAGAACTGCTCCATGTCTTCGCCGAAGCGGCGCATCAGGCTAAAAGGGTTGAAGAGTCCGGGCACTCCTGAGCGCCGTGACATTCCAGATTGCGGATTGTTCCGACTTTGCGCGAGGGCGGTCTGTTGACCTGATTCTTCTCGATTTCGAGGTTGCGCCGTCGAGTCTCCATGCTGCTTATCGTCCTTGTTCTTTGCCATGATTCCCTCCCTTTGAAATTCTAAAACGTAAATAAGAACCCCTTACCTTTAGTGGTACACGAGGACCGGAACCGGGCTGTTGCGCACCAGGTAATCCGTAGTTGTCCCCAGCGCCAGGCTGTCGGCGAGCCTATTTTCATAGGCGCCCATCACCATCAGATCGGAGCCGATCTCTTTCGCATGATCGATGATGAGTGAGTGGCTGTCGCCCGTCAGGTAATGGGTGCTCAAGTGAACCGGATAATCCTTGAAGTAAGACGCGACCTCTTTCAACACTGTCATCGACTCGCCTTCTTCGACCAATTGCACTGCGTCCACGTCCATTTCCAGCGCGACCGCCAGGCGTGCGAGCATTCTCATTGCCTCACGCGCGCCTTCACTGCCGTCGTAAGCCAGCAAAGCGCGTCGAAACTCTCTAAACTCCAACCCGGTCAACAGCACCGGACGATTAACCTTTCGCACAAGTCTTTCGCTAACTGATCCAAGAAAGCCTGTCTCGAACTCTTTATCCTCGCCGCGCTCACCAATTACCAACAGATCCGAGTTGACCGCCGCATCGGCAATGACCTTCACAACATTCCCTGTATAGAGATCCGTCTCGCACGTCACGCGATAGCGTTCACAGATGGTGGCGGCACGCTTGAGTGCTTCTTCTCCTTGCTTGCGGTAATAATCTCGCACCCGGTCCGTGATTCCTTCTGAAGGAAACTTCTCAAGGATCTCTGAAATGTGTCTAATGAAATGGCCCGCGAGGCGTCGTGCATCGATTACGTAAAGCACCTTAATCCGCGCGCCCAAGCGAGATGCGAGCCAGGCGCCGCACTCCGCTGCGACATCCGCATAGACCGAACCATCAGTCGCGATTAGCAACGAAGAGAGTCCTGAATGTTTGCCATTACTATTCATCGATCACCTCTCAGCCGACCCCAGATACTGATGAATGAACTGCACCGCCGTTGCGCCTTCTCCAACTCCGGCGGCCACGCGCTTGACTGAACCATGCCGCACATCTCCGGCCACAAAAACTCCCGGCTGGCTGGATTCCAACCAGAACGGATCGCGATTAAGTGTCCAGCCCACGTGCCCATTACCTTCGCCCCGCGAAAGATCAGGTCCGGTAAGTATGAATCCGTGATCATCGAGCTTGACGAGATTTTCGAGCCAGTCGGTGTGTGGCAGCGCGCCAATGAAAATGAATAGCGCGTTAGTCGGCACTTTTTCTTTCTGATTTTTCGTCGCGTCGGAAATCGTGATCGCTTCGAGCCGGTTTTCACCGTGCGCTTCGACGACAGTCGTTCGCAGACGCACCTTGATGTTCGGAGTTTTTTGGATTTGGTCAATCAGATAGCGCGACATGCCTTCGTCGAGCGACTCACCACGCACGAGCATCGTCACGGTGCGCGCATAACGCGAGAAGTAAACTGCGGCCTGGCCCGCTGAGTTTGCCCCGCCAACGATGTAGATATCTTCATTGCGACAGAAAAATGCCTCGGCCAGGGTCCCGCCATAATAGACACCGGCGCCGACCAGTCGATCGATCCCCGGCACATCAAGACGTCGCCATTGAACTCCTGTTGCGAGCAGCACAACATGACTTGTCAGCTCCGTTCCATCACTCAACGTAACGATCGGAGTCGATCCTTCAATTCGCAGACGTGAAACGACCTGGGGACTAACGATCTCGACTTCAAACTTCTTCGCTTGAGCTACCGCACGGCGAGCCAAATCAGCGCCGCTCAGTCCTGCGGGAAAGCCCAGATAGTTTTCGATCATCGAACTCAGACCGGCCTGACCACCCGGCGCGTCACGTTCCACCATCACGGTACGCAAACCCTCACTCGCTCCATAAACCGATGCGGCCAGCCCGGATGGACCACCACCGACGATTACGAGGTCGTAGAAGTCGCCTTGCGGACGGACCGTCAGTCCGATCTTTTTTGCGATCTCCGCGTTGGTAGGTTGCGTGAGTTTGGTGCCGTC
>DATEMI010000518.1:0-6039 GCA_035275665.1 Terriglobales bacterium
TGTCACCAGCGTGGTTCGACGAAAACAATCTGACTGGCTCAGCTCTGCCGGCACGGGTGCGCATCGTTAGTGTGACGCCGAATTACTTTGCGCTCTTGCGAGCGCAACCTGAACTGGGCCGGACGTTCGACCCTCAATACAACTTACCCGGTTATTTGCCGGAGGTTGTGATTAGCGATGCATTGTGGAAACGCTCATTCGGGGGCGACCCGAATATTTTGGACAAAAGTATTCGAATGGATACCGACCTTTACCGGATCATCGGTGTCATGCCACCTGGTTTCGATTCGCCTGGCCGAAGCTCGGAAGAGCGGAACATTGAGGTTTGGGCGGCAACGAGTTTTTACGGACCGCCGTTGCCTGACCATCCGGCACGCAATCGTCGGAATCTTCCGACTCTGATCGCGCGACTAAAACCGGGATTAACGATCGCGGCGGCACAAAGTCAGCTCGATGGGGTCGTTGCGGCGGTGGAAAATCAATTCACCGGCGATTATCCAAACGGTTGGAGAGTCCGATTGCTGCCACTGAAAGAGACCGTGGTTGGCAATGTTCGGCAGCCATTGCTTCTCCTTCTCGCCGCCGTCGCAGTGGTGCTTCTGATCGGTTGCGTGAATGTGGCGAATTTATTGCTCGCTCGAGCAAGTGCGCGGACGCACGAGATGGCGATTCGCCGTGCGCTCGGCGCAGGTCAAAGCCGGCTGACTCGGCAATTGCTTACCGAAAGCCTGCTTCTCTCGCTCCTTGGCGGGATCGCCGGTATTGGAACTCTTTTCGCCGCCAAAGAATCACTTTTGCGACTCGTGCCCGAAGCGTTGCCACGCCTCAACCAAATATCGATCAGCTGGAGTGTCTTAATATTTGCGCTACTGACGTCGATGCTGTCCGGCATAATTTTCGGACTCGCGCCGGCTTTACATGCACGCCGGTTGGATTTGATTCACGTGCTTAATCAGGAGGGACGCGCTTCGACCGGTTCTGGCGAACGCGTTCGGACGCGTCGAGTTCTGGTCGTAACCGAATTCGCGCTCTCTCTAATATTGATGATTTCCGCTGGACTTCTCCTGCACAGTTTTTGGGATTTGCTCAACGTGAAATTGGGATTCAATCCGCGATGCGTGATGAGCGTTCGAACGAGAATGCCTTACCCAAATGATGTCAAAATTGACAAATACGCAACCGCCGCTCAGGAAGCGCCGTTCATCCGCGAGCTACTTCGCCGGTGCAAATCCCTGCCTGGAATTGAAGAAGTATCTCTTGGCGATCCGGCCTCCATTCCATTGGACCAAGGTCAACGTGAGTTAAACGTGCTCGAGGGTAAATTCTTTTTGACGTTCGACGGACAGACGGCGCAACCGAACGCGCCGTCGATGGTCGAAAGATCGCGCGTTACGCCGGAGTATTTCCACCTGATTGGAATTCCATTGCGACGCGGCCGGTTATTCAACGAGTTCGACGTGGATAGCGCACCGCAAGTCGCGATTGTTAACGAAGCATTCGCACACACCTATTGGCCCAAGGAGGATGCGATCGGCAAGCGATTTAAGTCAACGAGGCCTGATTCGCCGTGGGTCACGGTGGTGGGCGTGATCGCAAATGCGAGAACACAATCGCTCGCACAAGCAGATGTGCCGCAGCTCTACCTGAACCTCTACCAGAACCCGGCGAAACATTTGGCGATCTTCCTACGCGGGCAGCTCGATATCGCAGCGATTGCAAAACAGGTGCGCGAGCAAGTACAGGCTCTTGATGCGACGCTTCCGGTTTTCGGCGCACAGACACTAAGCGCAACAGTATCCGAATCTCTGTCGCAACGGCGATTCTCGATGGAAATGGTTGGAGCATTCGCACTGACGGCATTGCTTTTGGCCACGCTGGGAATTTATGGAGTGATTTCGTATCTCGTTAGCGAGCGAACTCACGAGATCGGAATTCGTCTCGCTCTTGGAGCGCAACGGTCCAACATCCTGCGCATTATTCTGCATCAGGGATTGACCCTCGCGTTTGGGGGTGCCCTCGTTGGACTTGTTTGTGCGTCGATCGTTTCGCACTTAATGGCCAGCCTACTTTACGGCGTAAGGCCGACCGACCCCCTGACGTTCGCGAGTGTCGCCCTGCTCTTTCTGGCCGTTGCTTTGTTTGCCTGTTATCTGCCCGCGCGACGGGCCATGCGCATCGATCCGATGATCGCTTTAAGATATGAATAGCTCCGCGCGCAGCCACGGCGCAGAGAAGATCGCGGCTGCTCTCTCAATTGGCGAAATCTTCTCGATGACGATTGTAAAAAGGGCGATCTTGCTATTCGTGCAACTGGCATGCTTCCTCGGAAGACACTTGCGCACATCGGAATCGAGACAAGCGAGTTCAAGGCGCGGCGCTAGTCGGTCATGAATGCCCCACAGAATCGCTCTCCTGCATTCCTTTTCAGCCCCCAAGAGTTGGAATGAATCAGGTTTTCAGCAGGATTCCAACTTCTGCTATTTGACCGGACTCGAAAATCTTCACGAAGCGATTCTCGCGGTCGATGGGACTACGAAGGAAAGCTGGCTTTTGTGATGGCACTCAAACGCTGAGCCAGATCGACGTTGTACCACTGTCGGGCACGCTCGTCAGAACCGAGACGCTCAGGTCGCCGGTACTTGATGTCGGCGATGCTCCGGTTCGTGCGGCTGGTTATTCTCCAGCCGAAGCCCAATAACGCGTTGCCAAAGGCGGAACACTAATCGCCCGGGTTCGGTGCGAAGGTTTCGGTGCCTTCATCGCAGAATGCTTAAACGAAGGTGGACAGGGGCAACGGCCTTACACAGGCCACCCCGCCTCACATAGGCGCGCCTATGCGTTAGAAGTGCGCGACCTGGTAAACTTCAACCAGGGCGACACCGGTGGTGTTGTTATTCCCACGAACGATCGCAGTGTAGTTGCCCGAGGAAACCGTGATGGCTATTGCTGATTCCAGGTCGTTTGGAGGCTCATATCCGGAATTTTGGATTTGGGTTTGCTGCGAATCCTTCCAGTTATTGTTAGATCGAATAACTGTTCCATTACCGTCATGCAATTCCAGGGTGGGATCGGCCAAGGCGTTCGCAACCCCGTACGAAGTCAGGGTTGGTCCAAGCGCGCGTACGACTAGATTTATTGAACCACTCGCGCCGTTTACCATAAAGCCACCGATCATTACGTTGCCACCGGCCTGGACCAGGCCGCGTGTCGATATGTTAGTCAACTGCGATGTCGAAAGGACATCGACGTCGTAGACTTCGATCAATCCAACGCCGGTCGCGCCGTTCTTACCGGATTGAATAACTGTGTAATTACCCGGCTGGAGATTGAGAAGAATTGCTGGTTCGCGATCATCCGGTGGCGCAAGACCAGTTGCCTCAATCGCGGCTTGTTGGGGAACTTTCCAATCGTCGTTAGAAGTAAGCACACTGGTGCTGTTGTGTAACTCCAGGACTGGATCCTGCAAGGCGTTAGCAATGCCATATCTGGTTAGGGTTGGTCCTATACCGCGGATGAGAACTTTCTTCGAAGCCGTCCCAGTGATGATAAAGCCTCCGATGCCGACTTTGTCCCCAGTTTGGATGAGTAGGCGGGTAGAGACATTCACCAGCTGCGCGCTGGCGGGCACGGGGGTGATGTGGAGAGTGAAATCTTGAGTGGCTACCGGCGAAACACCGTTGCGCGCCGTAATGGTGAAGCTGTAGGTGAGATCGCTGCCGGCGTCCGGTGTACCACTGATCGTAGCGGTGCCGTCGGTATTATCGACAAACGACAGCCAGGCAGGTTGCCCGCCGTCCAAAGTTAGGGTCGGAGTAGGGCTGCCGGTAGTAGTGATGGTAAAAGTACCAGCGGTTCCAACGATAAAGGAGGTCGCAGCACCACTAGTAATTGCTGGCGCCTTCAGGACTGGCGGTACATTTTGCACTCTAATGGTAAAGGCTTGCGCCGTATTGGGCGGGGTCCCATTCGAAGCAGTGATGTTGATTGGATAATTACCTTGCGTTCCCCCTGACGCGGTGCCGTCTATCGTTGCGGTACCGTCCCCATTCGGGGTAAAGTTGATTCCGGCTGGCAGTGTACCGGTGAAGCTGATAGTTGCACTCGGAATAGGCGGGCTAGTCCTGACGGTGAAGCTGGCGAACGTCCCCACCACAAACGTGGTATTATCGGCACTTGTGATAGCGGGCGGTGGATTCTTTACAAATAACGTAAACACCTGCATTGCGTCGGGTGCGATGCCATTGGTGGCGGTGATTGTGAGCGAGTAGCTTGCTGGACCTCCCGGATCAGGTATTCCATCAAGAGTCGCAGTGCCGTCTGTATTGTCCACGAATGTAAGCCAGGCCGGCAGTGTGCCACTTAGAGCGATCGATGAGGTCGGCGTTCCAGTTGTATGAATAGTAAAGATGCCCTCCGTACCGACGGTAAAAGTGGTGCTCGCGGCGCTTGTGATGGTTGGGGCGTGCGTTACAGGTGCGACGTCCTGCACAGTCAGGGTGAAGAACTGGACCGCATCCGGCGGATGGCCATTTGTTCCGGTGATGGTAAGGACGTAAATACCCTCCGATCCGGCGGTCGGTGTGCCGCTCAAGGTGGCCGTGCCAGCGTTGTTGGGTACAAATGTTACGCCTCCCGGCAACCTGCCAGTGTAGCTGAGCGACGTTTTTGGCTGACTATTTCGGGTTGTAACGGTGAACGTATTTGGCGTTCCGACCACAAAGGTGGCATTATTGACGCTGGTGATAAGAGGTGGGCGCGTAACCGTTAGAGTAAAGTTTTGCGTTGCGTTCGGTGCCACACCATTTGAAGCTGTAAACGTCAGGTGATAGTCGCCAACTTGGCCAAGCCCATTGCCAGGCTTGCCAGACAAGGTTGCGGTGCCGTCGCCGTTATCGACAAGTCTTACGCTGCCAGGCAGCTTGCCGCTCAACGTAATTTTCGGGACCGGAATGCCCGTGGTCGTAATCGTGAAGTTATCCCGAACGCCTTGGGGGAAAGTGACACTGTTAGGGCTGTTAAAGCTCGGAGCAACGTCGGCCAGGAGCACCGGGACGGCGGTGAAGGTTGGTAAGGTGATTACTGCTGCAAAGAGCAATCGCCGGACAACTCGCAGCAGAGATTCAATGCGTAATCTCTTGGGATAATGGGTCGGCATAATAAATACCATAAAGAGCCTGCCTTGTGCCAAAGCGGGCGGGGGAGATTACGGATGGGCGATAAGTATAAATACTTACGCAATTCTCGAGGCCGACTACGGTAGTCGGCAGAGCGACATCAATCGCGTTCCTGATTCCGGGAGAATGGCGCCACCTAGCGAAAACCGCGACTCGCCGAACCACGGCAAAGCGCAGCGGGCTCGCCGTAGCGCTTTTTCAAACGCCGTTCTGTGACGCGGCGGGCACAATCGTCGAAACGCGCGCTATGCTCGATGGCATCAGGGTAGCCTGACGACCGAACTGCGCGACTGCGAACGTGGTGGCGATGATAAGGATCGTGTAGACCAAAATTTCAAATCGGCTCCGTTGTTTTTCCTCTGAGCGCATAATGAGCGCATAAGTGGATTCGAAAGTTTCCGAGCTGTTGCTGATTGTTTTCATATTGTTTGTCTATGAGATGCAGTGACCCGGACGTTCGGATTCAGGATTTTTGAATGAACGCTGCGACGCTGATCTCAACAAGTAGACGCCACTGACGAGGGCGTTTGTCTATTGCTGCAGGATTGTTCAGCACGGGTCTGAATACGAAACGTTTGCGGCGCACTTGTCATCTAGCCCAACCCTCGCCGTTTGTTCTCAGAATGAGCAGCGGCCTTCGACCGTGTTTAATTTGAATTCGCAGTTGGAAACTGCCGCTGCGTGTTGTTACAGCGGCGTCTTGCCGCCGCAGGCCCGAACGGCGCACCAGCCGATCCATGCTTCAAACGCGCAGAACAATCCGATGGAGATAAAGATCGCTGCGAGCACACGTATTTGCGGAATGAGACAACCGCCGGCAAGGAGGAAAACGACCGCCATCCCACCGCGGGTAACTCGGCCTTTG
>DATEMI010000519.1:0-5873 GCA_035275665.1 Terriglobales bacterium
CGACAGGAATAGGCTGGCCCGTTTCATGAATCCTCCAAGAAAGTAAACGTGCCTTACGAATGACTCTGCCCCAGAAGGGCAAAAGCGGAAGAAGTGTACTCCAGAATGGAAAGCATTGGAGACAACGACCCGGGACGAAATTTCCGCTCGTTGCAAGCGTTCACGAGTTCTTAAACGTGATATGCGCTCGTAAGGAAAACGAGCGACTATGCACAGCAAGACAGTAAGGACATTAGTCGCGGCTATTCACAATTCCATCGGCTGTCAGCAGCTCACATTTGATTAGTGGCATTGAACAACCCAGCAACCAACAACTACGAATCGACAAGTTGCGCTTCTCAGCGAGAATGAAACTCCCCAACGGATCACTTCGGATCAATTGGGGAGTTGGGTTCCGCAGAGTTATAGGATTCTTATTGGCAACCAGTGAACGATAGCGTGGGAGCTTGCGTAGGCTGACCCGGTGTTACGGAAACCGCAGCCGTGGTTTGGACGTGGTTGGCGCAATCGAGCGTACCGCCGGACTGTGGCACGAAAGCCTGCGCTTCGACTGTGTAGCTTGCCGCGCCTGCAGCGCCCGCACTGTAACTCGTGCCGCTCGCGCTGAATGCGCCCACCGTAGGATTCACCCGGGAACTGACAACGTATACGTTGCGCAATCGGTGTTCGAAGGACAGGACGCACCCGCCTGCGTGGTTGCCGCGGCCGTCGCCGATGATTGTTGCGCGAGCGGAACGGTATCGTTCAGAGCGCCGCTGGAAATGGTGACTTGCTCTAACGCGGAGATCGTCAGGTCCGCTGCTGTCGCGGCCGCAGCGGCCGTTGCAGTGGTCCCCGGACAATACCGGTGCCTTCGTGTTCTGCCCGGTTCCGGCGGGCCAGTTGGGCGAATCGGTTTGAGACCGTTGGCCAAAAGATGTGATCGAGCGTCTGGATCAAGAATCTTCTTACCGGATAATCATCAGACAACTTTGGATCACCTCCGTGACGCTTGATTCGAGGCGAGGTCCCAAAATGGGTGGGGTCACAGGAACACGGAGCCGGGTGTTGCATGAGCTTTTCAGCAGGAAACTGCTGCACACTTGTTGCACGCTACACCGCAAATGGCGTATTTCTGTGCGCCTGAGACGATGCAAAGCCAAACAAAATTACTGGAAGGTCGGTTCGTACGAATCGGGCAGGTAGAATCAGCAAACCGCCGCCAGACTGCAACTCAGCATTTCAGCTTTAGTGTGCTAGGCTTCCGGTTCCAATCGCTGAATCCCTGGTGAGGGTTTACACAAAAGGGTTTACAAAGGTTCCAAAGTGGGGATGATTGAGCAGGAATGAGACGATTGAAGCACCACTGTAAGAGATTCAAAACATTCAGCAGGACAACCTAATCCCTTTTTCGGGACCAGGGGGTCGGAGGTTCAAATCCTCTCTCCCCGACCAAACTACCTTAGAATCAGTTACTTACAAGAGAAAGCCTGGGCCTGTGAACCCCTTGTCTCGCACCAGGTGCTCAGGTTCAGCCACTTCGCGCCGATTCTTTCCATTTGAAAACACGAGACTTGCAGCGCAAATGATAGGATCCTGAGGTCAACTTCCTCTCTAATTCTTCAATGACTTGGGCAAAACCCGCACGCAAGGGTTTACACAAAGGGTTTACTTTCTTCGCAAAGTGCTCTTCTGGATAGCCGCTTGCATTGTTTACGCTGCACCTAAACGCTGTTCCCATTGTGGGAAGAATCTCGTTCCTGTGATTCCGCTGCGTGCAAGTGGACGGCTCCCATCTGAATTTGCGACGCAAGCTCTCCGACAAGCCTGCGCGTCGAGATGTTCGAACTGGAAGTGCGCACGGAATGTCTTCGTGCGCTCAGGAGTCTCGGTCAGTAACAACTTCTCAAGGTCTGATCTTCTTTGGTCTTGACGCGTTGAAGCTGACGCGTGAATCAGCCGATTAACGGGAGTATAAGACTTTTTAATTGCTCCACGAAACCGTTGGAAAACAATTGTCTTGCTTCCGTCGGATGCTCGTTACAAACTTCGAGAACATGGACCAACAGCTCGCTCATTGAGTTGTGTTGTTCCTGCAAGCTGCTGTTTGCGCGGGCAAGGTTTTCGACCGTAGTTCGCAACACCTCAATTTGTTCGTCTGGCGTCATTTCCCTATCTTTTTGCGCGACAAAGTGACGCGACAGTTGCACAGTAAACCCGATTTGGAAACTGCACATAAAGTCGCTTACGTTTTATACGTGGGCCAACTGACTAACTGCATCCGTCCGACTTCAGCTATAGGTCATAGAGAATCTCAATCTTGGGCATCAGTACGGGTTAAGAAATAACAAACGCATCCGTGGCCAGGACAACAAAAAAGGGCGGCCCCACCGCAGGGACCGCCTTCTGTTTTGCAGGGACGGAAACTCAAGATGCACGTTCAAGCTTTGATTTCGGTGGGAGCAGCCTTGGTATTGAGCACGAACTTCATTTGCATCGATGCGCTCTCAGCGAAGTAGCGTTTGTAGGAGTAAAAGACGCCAAACATAATAGGCAAAATGAATAGCGGGACCGGCCAACCTATGTGTTGAGATGCAGCCAGCACGAGGCCAGCGATTGCAGCGCTCAAAACAAAGTATGGGAACGAGAGCTGGAAGATGTTGCCCCAGATTTTCAGCACGTTCTTGGACTCAGTGAGTGAAATTATGGTCGCCACAGGCGCGGTGTTGACGAGGAAGAATGCGGCCGCCGAGAGACAAAGCAACAGCCCTTGCGATGCACTCCCGCTCTTTAAGAATGGTTGGCCGAAAACCAGGCGGGTAGCGCCAACTGCCAGAGCCATGTTGAAGAAGTTGAATGTCACCTGAACCAAGTTGAGCTTTTGTGGAGCGCGCGGCAGACACTGAACGAATGTGGATAAGCAAGCGACCAGCGCGGCTTCCGCCATCCTCATCTCAGCTACGGCGACGAGAATGAACGGCAAGTTCACTGACATGTTGCCGGTGAGTCCGGGCAGCTTCACCTTGAGTCGCGCGGCTGAGCAGGCCACCAGCACGAAGGAGATAAACCGCACGGGATCCGCCGAACTTGCGTGCAAGACAGCGTTCGTCAGCACTGCAAGTCCAGACAGTACTACCGCACCAAGGAAAACTTTTGAAGACGCATTGCTCTGCATCTGAGCTCCGATTGTTTTGATGTCTGTTTGCGTTCTTCTTGCGCTTGCTTCCAACGTACTGCCGTGCCGAATTACTTATCTCCGCCAGTTAAGATATTCAATGCGTTCGACTGCACCGAATTACCCCAAACGACGCTCGAGCCCCACACCACGCTGAATCCATCTTGGGTGCTGTCGCCCCAAACAACCGACTCGCCCCAAACAACGGATTGGCCGTCGACTGTGGTTCCTGAAAATTCGCATTGTCCCCAAACAACCGACTCACCCCAAACTACTGAGCTGTCCCACACGGTGGAGGTGTCAGACGCGACGTAAACGTTGCCGGTAGTCGGATCGTAGGCTGCTGTCGGTGAGGCGGCACTGAGTGTTGGCGGTACAGTATCGAGGTTCGTCAGTGCTCCTTGGATATCCAGGTAGCCAGCACCGATGGTGAAAATATCGTAGTAGTCCGTAAACGTTTGGCCGGTACTGGGATCTGTGGTGGTGCTGTCGATCGGGAAGCTCTTTGTGGCCGACTTCATCAGGCGAGCTTTGACCGTATCAGGCGTTAGCGTTGGATCAGCTTGGATCATCAGAGCGGCTGCGCCGCTGACGACCGGAGTTGCCATGCTGGTTCCACTCAGCCGCATGTAATTGGCGGACACGGTGTTCTTACCGTTATTGACGTACTCAGCGAGCATTACGTCACTCGCCGAATACTGTTTGGGAAAATTCGAATACGGCGAAAGCAGCGACACAACTTGATTTCCCGGAGCAACGATGTCGGGCTTCACAATGTGATCGAAGGCAGTCGGACCTTTCGAGCTGTAGCTCGCTACTACGTCGTCGCTGCGATCTGGAGTGTTCGAAGTCCTCATTGCACCCACGGTGATTACGTAGGGATCATTGCCGGGAGCAGCGATGGTGCCGTAACCGTTGGTGCCAGCGCTGTCATTGCGACCTTGGTTTCCCGCCGCGGCCACTACGACGATTCCCGCTTTCCATGCTGACTCCACTGCCTGGCAGAGCGGGTCAATGGTGTAGCTCTCATAGACCTGGCGGCCAAGCGAAAGATTGATGACGCGGATGTTGTATTGGGACTTCAGATTGATAGCTGTCTGAATCGCTGCGATTACACTGCTGTCGCTACCCGTTCCGTTTTGGTCCAGAACGCGCAAGTTAATAATGTTCGCATTCGGGGCAATTCCCTTGAACTGATGCAAGTAGTGGTTGCCGTAAGAAAACCACCCAGCACTTGCGACAATGCCAGCCACGTGAGTGCCGTGCCCAAAATA
Source organism: Terriglobales bacterium (assembly GCA_035275665.1). Classification (GTDB taxonomy): domain Bacteria; phylum Acidobacteriota; class Terriglobia; order Terriglobales; family Acidobacteriaceae; genus Gp1-AA112. The sequence goes on from DATEMI010000519.1 coordinate 4,429, forward strand.
GTCCGACGTATCGGTAGTTCCGGGTACGAAGCTTTGGCTGTAGACGATTCTGAGTCCGTAAGCTCCGGTGAGTGCGTTATACCAGTACAAATCCCCAACCGGGTATACCCCGCTATCGATGACTGCGACGCCAACCCCCGTCCCATCCAGATGTGCCGTCTGCCAAGCCCAGGGCGCATTCACAGTTTCGGGTGTGTAATCGAGGTTCGATGTTCCCTGCACCGGCCGATCGGGACTGATGTACGCAACGTCCGGATCCTGAGCGAGCTGGGCAAGAGCTTCCGATGGTAATGAATGGAAAGCTGCGCCGTGTATCAAGGAGAGCTTCTGCTTCAGCAATGCGCCTTTGCCGGTCACTTTCCCGATATGGTCATCCGTCGGATCGTCAGTGAACTGGACGATCACGTCCACCGCCTTGCCGGATTTCGCGTGCCGCAGTTCCGGCGACAACTTCTCGCGTCCGAAGGCTTGGGTTGTAGCAAATGTCAAAAAGCAAAGGGCTATAACTGCGATGGTTTTATGGCGAGTGCCTACTGCCGGTATAGAAGACCCATTGCGCGTCCCGCCCCAAGCGCCGCTAAAGCAGCGGATCAGGCGTTCTAAATTGGGATTTCCCATATCGCTCCTCAAGAGCAAGCTTTCTTTCTTTTGCTCGATGTCGTACACGGGGAGGTCGGCTTACTTGGGGAGTAGACTGCACGCCCGGTTCCGAAGGTAAAAATGGGGACAAGCCGTTGATGGTCAGACATTTACCTTAATCGGCTGAAAATCGGGATTTTGGACACTTTGTCGCAGGAAGAGCGCCTAAAAACGGGCGGAATTTCGAGATCCTGAATAGATTCAACAACTTGTGCCATGTCGTATGAGAGGTGACAGATTGTCGCAGCTTCCAGGCCGACAGAAGTAAAGACCCGAGCTCAACGTCGCATTTCGACGGTTAGGAGTTCGCCGTGGCCTTCGGTGCTGGGGGAGGAATGGGACACTCCAGTATGGGAATGTCCCATTCGACAACTGAGTCGACCAGCACGCGGGGAAACGAGGCGCACTCGCCTACCTCGCTGCTGCAAAGTAATGATCAGTTGAACACCCATCTCAGCACAGCACTGACGAAGAGCGGAGTCACTCTGCCCAACGGTGGTTTGCAAACTGCATGCGCCGGATTCAAGAACCTCGGACAATGCGTTGCGGCTCTGCATGTCAGCAATAATTTAAAGATCGGTTTCGACTGCTTGAAAGCCGACCTCGTTGGCCAAGCTCCCCCCGATGCCAGCGCCTGCCCATCGGGCACAGGCAGCAGCAAGATGAGCATGGGCAAGGCCATCACGACGCTGCAGCCCAGCGCGGATGCTAAGGCCGAAGCAAAGAAGCCTAAAAAACAGGCGAGCCAGGATTTAAGCGAATCGGAATCGTAGGCTTCGCAAGACTGTTTGTGCAATTGGAGGATC
>DATEMI010000520.1:0-5285 GCA_035275665.1 Terriglobales bacterium
GGAGTACAGTTCGAAACTGTTCGCGATGCCGTATTTATCGAGAACACCATGCAATTTCTGGGTATCGACTTTTAAGCCATCCTGGTCGCCGACATCGATCGCGATTGCGCGATACCGGCGCAAATTGTCTATGTACTGATCGATGAAAGCCAGCGGCGCATTGGCCGTCCATTCTGCCAGAACGTCCGGCTGCGGTTCGCCATTCTTCGTTGGTAAGTCCAGATAGAGCGGAGGGTTCTTTGGATCCGGCGACCACGCGGCCGCACTCGCAAGCTGCGCGCGGGCAAAGAACTGTAGCTTGGCCGAATCCTCGGGTGTCTTCACCGCCTCGAGCGCCTTCTCGATTTCCGGGTTCGCAGGTCTGGCCGGTCGAGGCGACAAGCAACAGGGGCTCATGATGTAGAGGCTGGCGAAGACATCGGCATGCTTCATGCCGATACGTGTCGCCCCGTATCCTCCCATCGAATGGCCGACCAATCCCCTGCTCTCCCGATTTGGGAGCGTCCTGTAATGGGAATCGATGTATGCCACCACATCGTGCGCAATGAACTGCTCACAATCCCCGGTGGTCACAGAGCTTGAATACATGGATCCGTTGTGCACCGTCTTTGAATCCGGCAGGACTACGATCATTTCTTTCGCGCCCTGTGCGAAAGCGCCTTCTAAAGTCTGTGGAACATGGATCTCGTGACTCCACTGCTCAGCGCCGATCGAATAACCGTGTAAGGCATATACGGCCGGATATCGTCGCGATTTCTCTTTCGCGTAGCTCGGAGGCAGAAAAACGAACACATCGCGATCGACGGCATCTCCTTCCAGATTGCCCGCTAGTGATTCGCCATGGACTTGAATGTGTTCTACTGCCACACGTTTCGCCCCCGGCACAGGAACCGGCACGTCCGTCTGCACCTGCGGTGAACTCTTGGGGCACAGCGCAACCACGCTAGCTAAGGTCAAAATGCGAATAACTTTGGGTGGCATCTGGTATCCTCTTCACCATTCGAAGCTTAGGTTGTCTAAACCGTTTTAGACGCTATCGCGGCCAGCAGTATAACGCAAGCTCGAACTGAACATTTTAGGAGGATAGCCGATGCTCTCGTCCAGCTCGGTTCTTCGATGGGCCCGCAAGCTTTCCGCTCTCCTGATGCTTCCAGGTTTGCTATCAGCGAATGCACAGAGTGCGAGTGCTCCCACTGCTTCTGAAGATCCCGCCCTGATTGATCAAGTCTGGCAACGGGCCAGCAGTAAATACAACTCCGCACGCGAGGCCCTGCTGAAACGTGCAGACGAGGCGAAGGGCCCGTTTCGCGCTGACTGGGAGTCGCTGCAGAAATACGAGGTCCCAGAATGGTACAAAGACGCAAAATTCGGAATCTTCATTCATTGGGGACTTTACTCGGTCCCCGCCTTCGCCAATGAATGGTATCCGCGAAATATGTATCGCGAAGGATCGGAAGAGTATAAGCACCACGTGGCGACCTACGGTCCGCCGGATAAGTTCGGCTACAAAGATTTCATTCCGATGTTCAAAGCTGAGCATTACGATCCCGCCGCATGGGCCGAGTTATTCAAAAAGGCAGGCGCAAAGTACGTTGTGCCTGTAGCTGAGCATCATGACGGTTTCGCTATGTACGACAGCGGAGTGAGTGACTGGACCGCAGCCAAAATGGGACCGCATCGCGATCTCATCGGAGACTTGGGGAAGGCCGTGCGCACCGCAGGTCTGCACTTCGGTGTGTCGTCACATCGCGTGGAACATAATTTTTTTCTCGGCGTAGGCCGCACGATCCCTTCTGACGTGAACGATCCGCAATATGCGGCGTTCTACGGGCCTGCCCATACTTGGGTGGCGAATCCGCGCGGAACCCCTCTCGACAATGACTTCACATATGTTTCTTCAGCGTGGGCCGATGATTGGCTCTCGCGTGCCATAGAGCTTGTTGAGAAATATCATCCTGACGTCGTGTATTTCGATTGGTGGATCGGGCAGGCGTCGATCCGCCCGAACCTCACTCGCTTTGCAGCCTTTTACTACAACGCTTCATTGAAGTACGGGGATCACATTGGCGTAATCAATTACAAGGATTACGCGATGCAGGAGCACTCCGGCGTGCTTGATCTTGAGCGAGGACAACTCGGCGACATTCGTCCGCTCTACTGGCAGACGGATACCTCGATCAGCAATCGCTCGTGGGGCTATATAAAGGATGATACTTTCAAGTCGCCGGAATTCGTCGTTCATCAACTCATTGATATCGTCAGCAAAAACGGCAATTTGCTGTTGAACTTTGGCCCGCGCTCCGATGGCACTATTCCCGAACAGGTCCAGCAAGTGCTCCTTGATGTGGGCGCATGGCTCAACGTTAATGGAGAAGCCATTTACGGAACCCGGCCCTGGAGGGTTTATGGCGAGGGCCCCACAAAAGTGGCTGCCGGCTCATTTCATGATACGGACACAGCAAACTACACAGCCGACGATTTTCGCTTTACTACCAAGGGTGACGTGCTCTATGCAATCGGACTTAAGTGGCCGGCACATGAAGAGGTCGTGATTCATTCTCTCGGGCAGAACCTTGGAAGCAGACCGGTGCAAGCAGTTGCGTTGCTCGGCAGCGATTCAAAGCTGCAATTTGAGCAACGCTCGGATGGTCTGCATGTGCATTTGCCCGCACAACCACCGTCAAAGTATGCCTATGTGCTGCGCATGACATTTTGATTGTCAGCAAAATTGCACTCCGTTGGTTAGAAGGCGGTCCATCTGAGTAGCCGCCATGTAGCCCCATAGCATTCTTTTTCAAAGCGTCTTTGCTATCGTGATAGGCGCCCGAGGTGAGGCATCATGAATCGTCGCGAATTTACGAAGTTGTCGGCTGTTGCACTGGCAGGGAGATACCTGCCCATGAACCTCAATACAAGCGCCAACAAACCGGTCGGCTATGCGGCGGTCGGGCTGGGCACGATTTCTGACATCTTCATGCGAGCCTGCGCAAACTCGCAGACCGCTAAGATCACCGCGCTTGTCACAGGACATCCCGATACGAAAGGCATGAAGTATTCGGCGATGTATGGCATTCCGAAGACATCGATCTATACCTACGAGACATTCGACCGCATTCGCGAGAACCCCGATGTCGATGCGATCTACGTCGGCCTGCCGAACAGCATGCACGCCGAGTACACCATACGCGGCGCGCAAGCAGGCAAGCAGGTGCTCTGCGAGAAGCCGATGGCGATCTCGAGCGCCGAATGCCGCAAGATGATCGACGCCTGCCGACAAGCCAATGTCAAACTGATGATCGGCTATCGCGTACAGTTCGAGCCCATGTGGAATCAGGCGATCGAGATCATTAAGTCGAACCGGATCGGGCAACTGCAATCGTTCCACGGTGGATTTTTCGGGCAGCAGCCGGCCGGCGCATGGCGACTTACGAAGGCTCTCGGCGGCGGTGGTTCGCTGCTCGATTTGGGAATCTATCCGCTCAACGCGATTCGCCATATCACCGGCGAGGAGCCAACAAATTTCACTGCTGTGACCGCCACACGTGAGCGCAGCGGCCGCTTCAGCGAAGTGGAACAGTCGATGGAATGGACGATGAAGATGCCGTCCGGCATCATCGCATCGTGTGGATGTTCCTACGGTCAGCGCGGACCAAGCATTCTCACTATTAACGGCGAAAGCGGTTATCTGGTGATGGAACCTGGTTTTAACTACGAAGGTCTCCGGCTGCATGGCGAAGTCGACAGAAAGCCGATCGAGCAGGTGAGCACGGAGAAACATCCATATCAATTCAAGATCGAGGCGGAACATTTCGCCGACTGCATCCGCAACAACAAGGAGCCGGCGACGCCGGGCGAGGAAGGATTGAAAGACATGCTCGCGATTGAAGGCATTTACCAGGCTGCGGGTTCGCCAATTGCTTGAGTGCAATGCTGCACTTCAACCCGCGCGGGAGAAATGAAAGTAGAGAATCAATGATGAAAGTGCGAACTGCATTAGTGATTGTGAGCCTTCTGTCGCTCGCGTTTCCAGCAATGTCTCAGGAGCGACCGAAGATTACGGGCATCTCCCACCTCGGTGTTTACACTACAGATCCCGCGAAAGCAGAAAGCTTTTACGTCCACGATCTGGGAGCAGTAAAAGGACCGGACCCTGAGAATCGCGCAGGCGTTCGCTACTCCTTCAGCGCCACTCAGTTCGTAGAAGTGTTGCCGCTGCCTGCGGGTCCCGCGTCGATCAATCGCCTGGACCATGCGGCGTTCAACACCTCCGATGCAGATGGCATTCGTAAATACCTTCAGGCGCACGGTGTCGAAGTGCCTTCGGAAGTAACCAAGTCAAGCGACGGAAGCCAGTACTTCGAGGTAAAGGATCCTGAAGGCAACAAGGTTCAGCTCGTGCAGCCACCCGCGCATCCAACGCCCGTGCCTGACAATTCGCTGAGCAGTCGAATCATCCATATCGGATACCTCGTACACGACCCCGCGGCGGAGGACGCGTTTTATCGCACCTTGCTCGGCTTTCGCTCATATTGGCACGGCGGCATGAGCGAAGGTGTCACGGACTGGGTCTCCCAACAAGTGCCGGACGGCACCGACTGGCTCGAATACATGCTCGTGCACGGCCCGGAAAAAAGTGGGATTCCTGCATCGATGTCGCAGGAGAGACTCGGTGTGCTAGATCACTTTTCTCTCGGCGTCGAGAACATGGAAAAATCGGTGACCTTATTGTATGACGGCGACAGACTTACGGCCCGGCATTCTCAGGCGCAGATCGGGCGCGACGGCAAGTGGCAATTCAATCTCTATGACCCCGACGGAATCCGAGTGGAATTGATGGAGTTCCAGCCCGCTGGCAAACCGTGCTGTTCACCATTCCTCCTGCCCAGTCCAGCGAAATGAACAGCAATAGCAGGGGACCGTGCACCATGCTGGTTTAGCGACTGGGGATGAGATCGCTATCACCCAAGTGCCGGTACCGGCGAGCCGCCCGAGGTAAGCTAACTCCAGAGACGATCCCAGGAACCCTCGTTGTCCCACTGAGGGGTTGGATCAAAGTACCCGCTTCTTGGCAACAGGTGTTGCGAACTACGTCTTCGTTCACAGTCACTCCGAGGCTAGGCCAGTCAGGGACAGTGATCCAACCGCGATTCACAATCGGCGCGTGCGCGTATTCCTGCGTAAGCGAGGACCACCAAGGAACATCCAGAGAGTGATTCTCCAGCGCGAGGGAATTCTGCGTGGCGGCAGCACAGTGCACGTTCGCCAAGCAACTGATCGGGGTTCCG
>DATEMI010000521.1:0-3763 GCA_035275665.1 Terriglobales bacterium
GATGTCGGTCTCGCCAAAATACTGCCGGCGCTCCGAGTGGCCGATGATCACCTGCTTGCAGCCGATGTCGATCAGCATGGCAGCCGAAATCTCTCCTGTGAAGGCGCCCTGTTTTTCAAAATGCATGTTCTGCGCGCCGACTTCGACTCGGCTGCTGCGAGTCGCCTCGACGACCGTAGGAATGCTGATAAATGGCGGGAAAAGCGCGATCTCGTCGCGATCGTGGTTGGCGATCATCGGCAGAAACTCGCGCACGAAGGCGCGAGCTTCATCCGGCGTTTTATACATCTTCCAGTTGGCGGCTATCAGTTTCTTTCGCATGCGATAAAATCAGAGCAGCTCATATTCCCGAAGTACAAATGCAGGATCCCCTCGGTAATTTCCCTTCTGAAGATTCTCCCCGGCGCTCGTGGACCGTCGTGATTCTGGTCGCGCTAGCGGTCGCCGTGGTCGGTATCGGCTTTGATCGCTTACTCTTTCGCGAAGGCGTTTCTCGTTACGACTTGCTGGCAATCTCCAATCTCCTGACCGGCTTTGTTGCCGGCGCCTTCTTCTGGGAGGCGCGGCGTCGCGACAGCGAGCGTCGCAAGTTCATTCGCGAACGCCTGCGCACCATCTCCGAAATGAACCATCACATCCGCAACGCCCTCCAGGTGATCTCGCTCTACTCCTACAAAGAGCGCGACGAGAAAACGATGAAGGATCTCGGCCATGCCGTGAACCGCATCGAGTGGGCGCTCAGCGAAGTGCTGCCGGCTCAACTCCTCGGCCATCCTCCTGTATCGGAAGAGCGACCGTGGGAAGCGAAGTCGCATAGCGCTAAGCAGTGACTTTCATTTTGTCATTCCGCACGCCCGGTGTTCGGGTGAGGAATCCCTACAACCCTCGAGAATGCCTGCTGATTGCTGCATGGCAGCGGTAGGGATTCCTCTCTCCTGCTCGCGCGAACACCACGCTTGAGCATCCGCTCGGAATGACAAATAGAAAAGCTACCGATTGCTCAGCGCCTCCACTCCCGGCAACTTCTTGCCTTCCAAAAACTCCAGAGAAGCGCCGCCGCCAGTTGAGATGTGCGAGATCTTCTCCGCTACGCCGGCCTGGTGCACCGCGGCGACCGAATCTCCTCCACCAACGACTGATGTTGCGTCTTCGTTATTGGCGATCGCTTTCGCAACCTTCTTTGTTCCTGTAGCAAAGGTCGGGGTCTCGAAAACACCCATGGGGCCGTTCCACACAATCGTGGACGCGTTGGCGATCTCATCGGAATAGAGTTTTATCGTTTTGGGACCGATATCGAGACCCATATACCCTTCCGGAATCGGCTGAGTCGCATCGATGGTCTTTGTCGGAATATCGTTCTCAATCTTCATCGCGACCACGTCGTCAACCGGCAAGAGAATGCGAACATTGCGCTCCTTCGCATCTCGCAGCAGGTCTGAGGCAAGCTGAAGTTTGTCATTCTCGACCAACGACTTGCCCACCTCGCGCCCTTGAGCTTTCTGGAAGGTGTAAGCCATGGCTCCGCCAATGAGCAGTGCGTCCACTTTGCCCATCAGGTTCTTGATGACACCGATCTTGTCGGAAACCTTCGCGCCGCCAATGATTGCGATGAAAGGTCGAGCAGGATCATGTAGCGCTTGACCCATGTAGTCGAGTTCTTTCTGCATCAGGAACCCGGCCGCGGATTTTTCGACAAATTTCGTGATGCCCGCCGTGGACGCGTGTGCGCGATGCGCGCTGCCGAAAGCATCGTTCACGTAGAAATCGGCGAGCTTTGCCAAAGAACGCGCGAAAGCTTCGTCGTTAGCTTCTTCTTCGGGATGGAAGCGGAGATTTTCGAGCAGAAGAGTCTGTCCGCTCTCGAGCCGCGTCGACAACTCTTCCGCTTCGATACCCACACAATCCGGCGAGAAGCCGACATTGCAACTGCTCTCCAGCACGTTGTCGAGCAGCATGCGCAGGCGCTCGGCAACGGGCTTGAGGCTCATTTTGGGATTCGGCTTGCCTTTCGGTCTCCCAAGATGAGAAGCCACAATTACCTTCGCGCGATTGCGAATCGCGTATTCCAAAGTGGGAAGAGTTTCGCGAATGCGCGTGTCGTCGGTAACGCGCCCCTCTTCCGAAAGCGGCACGTTGAAATCGACGCGCACGAATACGCGCTTGTCTCTTATCGGCAGATCTTTGATCGAAAGTTTCTGCATAGTGGGCTCCGAACTAGAGGCCCTTTTTACCCATGAAGTCGATGAGGTCGCGGACACGGCAGGAGTACCCCCATTCATTGTCGTACCAGGAAATGACTTTCACACAGTTTCCGTTGACTACGCGCGTCATAGGCGAATCAACAATCGATGAGCGCGAATCTCCACGATAATCCATCGAGACCAGTTCGCCATCTTCTACGCCGAGGATTTCCTTCATCGCGCCGTTGGCTGCAGCTTTGAACGCGGCATTTACTTCTTCCACGCTGGTCTTCTTATCGGTGAAGGCAACCAGATCAACGACGGAAACGTTGGGCGTGGGCACGCGCATGGCAAAGCCGTCGAGCTTGCCTTTCAATTCGGGAATGACGAGGTGCAACGCTTTGGCCGCTCCGGTGGATGTCGGAATCATCGACAACGCAGCCGCACGAGCGCGACGCAGGTCTTTGTGTGGGAAGTCGAGGATGACTTGATCGTTTGTATAAGAATGGATGGTCGTCATGGTTCCGCTCTGAATGCCGAACGAGTCATGAACGACTTTCGCAATCGGCGCGAGGCAGTTCGTCGTGCAGGAAGCATTGGAAACGATGTGGTGCTTCGCCGGATCGTACTTGCCTTCGTTCACGCCAAGAACGATGGTGATGTCTTCGTTCTTTGCCGGAGCGGAGATGATGACCCTCTTAACCGTACCGCGAAGGTGCTTGCGTGCAGCTTCGGCATCAGTGAACTTACCGGTCGACTCGACTACGACTTGTGCTCCTACAGACTCCCAATTCAGGTTTCCGGGATCGCGCTCCGCAAACACTTTGATCTTCTTGTTGCCGATCTGGATCGAGTCGCCAGTAGCATGAATGTCTTCCTTCAAATTGCCGAGAACCGAGTCGTATTTGAGCAGATGCGCGAGTGTCTTCGCGTCGGTCAGATCATTGACGGCGACGAATTCGATGCTCGGATGATTCAGCGCGGTGCGGACAACGTTGCGTCCGATGCGTCCGAATCCATTGATTCCTACTTTAATTGCCATTAAGTGCTCTCCTGTATCCGCCACATTGGCGGTAAAAAATGAAATGAGTAGAGAGAAACCTGCGATCAGGCTCCTGCGATGACCGCACGCGCAAGGTGAATTAAAAATCGTAAATCACCGAGGAGTGCAGACGCAATGGAAGCCAGCGATCATTCGAGCTGCGGTGAATTCGCTGAGAGAACCGGGAGCACGCGTGAACTCCAGCAGTCGATTGAAAGCACAGCGCGAACTTCAGTCACGATTTCTGTTGCTTCTTCGTTCACGAAAGATTTTTTCCAGCTGTCATTGATGCGAAATGACTTAGCAGCCGGGATCCCACCCGATCCCTATGGGACATCTCATATTTTGCGATGGGATATCCCATCTCGATCTCATCCCGGTCTCTACAGATCGCATGAGAGACCTCATCATCGAAGATGAGATCACATGGCATTCACGCGAGCACCGTCCGCGACTTGCGCAAGCAACTGCACGTAAAAATGATCTGGTTTGACATCTAGCTGGCGCGCAACGCTGAACTCGCATGCAAATTCCGTTTTCA
>DATEMI010000522.1:0-7878 GCA_035275665.1 Terriglobales bacterium
TAGATGCTTAGCAGCCCAGGAGCTTGTTTATGGCCAACTTTGATGAAGCGCTCGTCTTCGTGCTCCGCAACGAAGATCCGCACCTGAGCGGAGTCCTCACCGAAGACTCCGGCGGACGAACTCGGTTTGGCATCGCCGAACGTTTTCATCCCGATTTGGGAGACGACTTCTATACGGGTCCTCCTGAAGCGGCATTGCGGACTGCGCGCGAGATTTATCGATCCGAATACTGGAAGCCGATCTGCGGAGATGAGATCGAGGATCAGCGCGTCGCAGCCAAGCTGCTCGATATGGCGGTCAACATGGGCGTACGGCAGGCGATCGTGCTCTGCCAGCGCGCAGTCAATGCAAGCGCGACTTTCCATCTCGACGAAGATGGCGCGCTCGGGGAACAAACGCTCGCTGCCATCAACGAATGCGATCCGGCTTTGCTAGTGATTCATCTGCGGGAAATCTCCGAGGACTTTTATCAGCAGGTTGCGGCGAAGCGTCCGGCATCGCAGCAATATCTGCGTGGATGGCTTGCGCGAGCGAAAGCATAAATGGCTGGAAGCCCCCGACTTGAGTCGGGGGCGCACGGCGAAGCCGTGCGTCTGGTCGACGCGAAGAGCAATCGCGCTTTAGCGCTGGCCCACGCGCGCTTCGCGCGTTACACCGGCGCTAAAGCGCATGTTGTGATCGACGTTTTGGATTCGAATGCTAACGCGTTCTCACCCCGACTAAAACAGGCTGCGGAAAAATGTGGGCGCGACCATGGCAACGGAACCGGCGCCGGTAGGCGGTGGGGCAGCCGCGTGTATTGCGGCTGCGTTTCTGCGCAATTGCGAGCAATCTCGTCGCATTCGGAGTTCGCCTTTCGGCGACCTCCGACCCACCGGCTACCGCCGGCGGTTCTGTTTTGCATTTTTCCGCAGCCTGTGAAAGTCGGGGGCTTCACCCAAAACCAAACTGGGGACTTTCCACCAACAACAAGTAGCCGAAGGAATCCATGTTAGGTCTGTGGTCCTTCACTTCACCCGATGACCCGATCACGAGATGACCCGATCTCCTATGAATCCTCACAAACTCTACCTTTCATTATTCACAGTACTCTGCATCGTCGTCCTCATCGTCGGCTCCGCCTGGAGAGATCACGTTCGCGATGATGCTCGGCGCGATGCGGTAATCGAAACACAAAAGTCAGATATCGCTCAGATTGAGCAGCGCATTGCTGCGGCACAGAACGATGCTGCTTCGCGTATCGCGGAGCTTGAGCGTGAGCGCAAACAGTTGTTCGTTCAGCCGGCACGGGCTCCTGAAGTCATTCGCGAGCTTATCCCGACGCAGGCTCCGTTTCAGCCGAGCGGCAATCTTGCGAAGGCTCCGCCGGATGCTCCTGGCGCGACGCTTACGCACAATCAGCAGGTTGATCTCGCGCAGTATGCGCTCGGCTGCAAGGAATGCACCATCGAACGCGATCAGCTCCAGCAACAGACGAAGGATCAGCAGGAGATCATTTCGCGGCAGAACGTCGAGCTTGATGCCGCGAAGAAATCTGCGAAAGGCGGAAGTGTTTGGCAGCGCGCGAAGCGCATCGCGAGGTGGGGAGCGATCTTCGGCGCAACAGGTTACGTGATTGGGAGGACACAGCGATGACAAAGCTTTCCGAAGCATTTCAAGAAATGGTCGGCGTACTGAACGCGCTGATCGGCGTGCTCAATGCTGTGCACACGAATGTCTGGGCGATCCTGCTGGTCTTCTTCGCTGTCGGCCTCTATCACGCTGGGAAAGACGGCGCGGCGCTGGCGATCTGTACGGGGGCGTTTACGATGTTGCAGGCAAAAGAACGAAGCTCCTGAGCTGCTAAGCTGCTGAGCTTCTAAGCCAAAACCTTTTTCACCACGGAGCCACGGAGAACACGGAGAAGAATTATGTTTTGCTTAGCGGCTTAGTAGCTTAGTAGCTTAGTAGCTGCCCTCATGCACGCCATCGCCATCATTCCTGCCCGACTTGCTTCCACCCGCCTCCCGCGCAAGGTTCTGCGCGAGATCGCTGGACGTCCTATGCTGGCCCATGTTGTGGAGGCGGCGCGGCGATGTTCGCAGCTTGCGGATGTGATTGTCGCTACCGACTCGGACGAAGTGCTCGCCGTCTGCAAGCAGCACGGATGGCGGACGGAGATGACCTCTTCTGCGCATCGCAGTGGGACGGATCGGGTGTGGGAGGTCGCGCAGCGTATTCCGGCTGACGTTTACGTAAATGTGCAGGGAGATGAGCCGTTGGCGCGTCCTGAGCATATCTCGGCTCTGCTGGAGCCGATGCACGACTCGCGCGTACTAGTTTCAACCATCAAGACACCTTGCGCGGTCGCGGAAGCGAACAATCCGAATGCGGTGAAGGTGGTTACGGATCTCGCTGGTCGGGCGCTTTACTTTAGCCGCGCGACTGTTCCATTCGACCGTGACAATTCCGGGACGGTGCAGCGGTTCAAGCATCTCGGCTTCTATGCATACCGGCGCAAGGCCCTGGAGAAATTCTGCTGCTGGCCCGAATCGGAACTGGAGCGCGCTGAGCGTCTGGAGCAGTTGCGGTTTCTGGATCATGGGATTGAGATTCACGTGGCGGAGACGCCGTTCGATACCGTGGGTGTGGATACCGAAGAGGACTTGAAGCGCGTAGAAGTGATCTTGCAGGCCCAGTGAATGGGCCCATTGCGAACCAAGCGACCAGAACGGCGGCGGTAGCCGGTGGGGCGGAGATCGCCGAATGGCGAGCTCCGAGCGCGACGATGACACGAGCATCTTAGAAGCCGCAGCCGCAACACAAGCGGCTGCCCCACCGCCTACCGGCGCCGGTTCTGCTCTCGCTTCACATCTCCCGTTTCGGGAAGACCAGCGCATTAAACTCTGCCCCGATCAACACCACGATCGACACCAGATAGAGCCATACCAGCAGCACAATCACAGCAGCTAAAGAGCCGTAGATCACGGCATAGTCGGCGTAGTTGGTTACATACCACCCGAAGCCTACGGTAGCGGCGAACCACATTGCCGTGGCCAGCACCGCTCCCGGCAACACACGTCTCCATGATTGCGTTCGCGGTATCGCGAGGTGATAGATGAGGGCGATGACGGCGATGCTGGTTAGGATTCCGATGGTCCAACGCCCGCCGACCCACAAAAGAAACACCGCGCCGCGCAGTTCGTAGATCGTATGCAGCGAGAGCCAGTTCTGTACCTGGTTGCCGAAACCGACGATCAGCGTCGCGAAAGCCATGGGAATTGCCGCAATCGGAATCAGCAGGAAGGCCATCGCACGCTCCTTCCAGAATCCCCAGGGATTGCCCTGAATGCCGTACGCCCGACGGAATCCCGACATCCATGAAACGAGCACACCGCTGGCAGCGAGCAGCATAACGAACGAAGCCGAGAGGATCACGTGTACCGGCCGAATCTTGCTGGTGTTGAAATATGCGAGCGCCAAAGCGGTGGTCCCGGCGGGCAGGACTCTCCCGATCGCGTAGGCGATCTCGCGGGTGAAGGCGACGGTGTCCTGGGACATGCCGACAATTGACGCGAGCACGAGGAATGCTGGAAATAGCGTGAGAATCGAAGAGTAAGCGGCCGCTTTCGCAGTCGCGAAGGCATCGTGCTCAAATGCGCGCCACACCGCGCGACGAAAGTGCGTCACCAAGTGAAGCATTGGGAAACAGAGTAATGGATGAAAGCGACACTGGCTATTGAGAATCGGGTGATCGGGCCACCGCATCGGGTGATTGGCGATCGGGTCATCGGGTGATCTGAGAAGCAACAGCAAAACCCAAGACTTCCATCTTGGTCAACGGGCGATCGGCGAGATCAGCGTCAGGTTTTGGTTTTCAGATCGCCCGATGACCCGATCTCCCGATCACCCGATTCCTCACCCTACCGCTTCCTCCTGCTGCGATGCTTGCTGCAGGCCGGTTGCCATTTCGGGAAGGATGCCTAGCTCTTGATAGATGGGACGAACCAGGCGGCGAATCTCGGGTAGTTCGCGGGCGAACCAGATTGCTCCTGCTATGCAGCACGCTCCCGTGATCAGCAGCGTGTCGGGAGCACCGATGCGATTGGCTACTGTGCCTGCGAGCAGGCTGCCGAATGGGGCCATGCCGGTGAAGGCCATGGCGTAGTAGCTCATCACGCGTCCACGTTTGTCTTCTTCAACGATGGTTTGCAGGATCGTGTTGCTCGAGGCCATCTGCTGCATCATGCCGATGCCCACTACGAACATCAGGATCAGCGATAGCCAGAGCCAGGGCGAGCGCGAGAAGGCAACGAGCCCGCCGCCGAAGACGGCTGCTGAGATCGCCGTCAGCCGTCCGAGGCCCAGAACGGAACGGCGGGCTGCCAGGCGGAAGGCGCCGATGAGTGCTCCGACTCCTACCGCTCCCATGAGAAACCCCAGCGTGTGCGGACCTCCGCCGAGAATTTTGCCGGCGAAGATGGGCATGAGCACTGTGTAGGGCATTCCCATGAGGCTGATCAAACCTAATAGAAGAAGGATGGAGCGAATGGGAGGGAATCCCGAAACATACTTCCATCCATCGCGTAGTTCGGCGAAGGTGCTGCGTGCTGCGCGGGATTTTGGCAGCGCGGCGATGTTCATCAGTAGTAAAGAGGCGATCACGGCGAGGTAGCTGATGCCGTCGATCAGGAAGCAGTAGCCTTCGCCCACAGCAGCGATCACCATGCCGGCGACTGATGGTCCGATCAGGCGCGCCATGTTGACCATCGACGAGTTGAGTGCGATGGCGTTGCCGAGATCGCGGCGGTCTTCGACCATTTGCACAACGAACGCCTGGCGTGCGGGCATGTCGAAGGCGTTGATTAGGCCTTGGAAGACGCTGAGCCAGAGGACGTCCCAGACGGTAATGATGTTTGCCAGCGCTAGTCCCGCGAGGGCGAATGATTGCAGCATCGCGAGGACTTGCGTGACGACGAGCACGCGGTGGCGGTTCCAGCGATCGACCCAGACGCCGGCGAATGGGGCGAGGAGAAAGGTTGGGATTTGTCCCGCAAAGCTAACCAGACCTAGCGACAAGGCTGAGTGCGTGAGGCGATAGACGAGCCAGCTTGTCGCCAGACGCGTCATCCAGGTGCCGATCAACGAGACGCTTTGTCCGCCGAAGAAGAGGCGGTAGTTGCGATGGCGCAGCGCGCGCAACATGAACGCCAGCGTTTTTTCTTTAGGCTGATCCGATTGCGCGGGCACAGGTGTTCAGATGCAGTTCGCTCGTCGGCAGGCGCGGAGAAAAGCGAAACCAAAACACGACACGGATCCCACGGAGGCTGCGCCCACGGATGTCACGGGTAAGGCAGGATGAAAAAAGAAAGCGCGGAGCATTCGCTCCGCGCTTGTTGCTTTTGCTAGTGGCTAGCAGCTAGCAGCTTACTCCGCTGCCAACTCTTCTGCTTCGCCTTCCTGACGCATGATTTCCAGTGCGCGTTCGGCTTCGGCGTAAGCCTGGGAGACTTCCTCTTGCACCTTGGCGGCCGCCTGTTCCAATTCGGGACTGAGGCGGACGTTGCGATAGTACTCCATGCCGGTGCCGGCCGGGATGAGGCGCCCGACGATGACGTTCTCCTTGAGTCCGCGCAGGTGATCGACCGCGCCCTGGATAGACGCTTCGGTGAGCACGCGCGTGGTCTCCTGGAACGACGCCGCCGAGATGAACGAGTCGGTCGAGAGCGATGCTTTCGTGATGCCAAGCAGCAGCGGACGTCCCGTTGCCGGACGGCCTCCGTTGGCAATCACCTTCTCGTTCTCTTCCCGGAAGCGGAACTTGTCGGTCTGCTGTTCGAGCAGGAACGAAGTATCTCCCACGTCTTCGACTTTCACCCAGCGCATCATCTGGCGAACGATGGTCTCGATGTGCTTGTCGGAGATGTTCACGCCCTGCAGGCGATAGACTTCCTGGATTTCGTTCACCAGGTATCCCTGCAGTTCTTTTTCTCCGAGCACAGCGAGGATGTCGTGCGGGTTGAGCGGGCCATCCATGAGCGGCTCACCGGCCTTCATGCGCTCGCCTTCCTGCACGTTGATGTGGACGCCGCGCGGAACCGAGTATTCCTTTTCGGTACCGTTGTCGGCGGTCACGTAGATCTTGCGCTGTCCTTTTAAGACCTCACCGAACTTCACCACGCCATCGATTTCGCTGATGATCGCAGTCTCGCGCGGCTTGCGGGCCTCGAAGAGTTCGACCACGCGCGGCAGACCACCGGTGATGTCTTTCGTCTTCGTGGTTTCGCGCGGGATCTTGGCCAGCACATCGCCCGGGAAGACCTCGTCGCCGTCCTGCACCATGAGGTGCGCGCGGCTCGGCATGAGGTAGCGCCGAGTTGTCTTGCCGCCCTTGATAGCGATCGCGGGCTGACGCTTCTCGTCAGGCGACTCGCCGACGACGTGACGCGAGAGTCCCGTGACCTCGTCCACTTCTTCGTGCAGCGTGACGCCTTCCTGCAGGTCCTTGAACTGCACGGTACCGCCGATTTCCGTAAGGATCGCGAAGGTGTACGGATCCCACTCGACCAGCACTTGCCCAAGCTGCGCATGATCGCCGTCGGCGACCTTCAGCTTGGCGCCGTACACGACCGAGTAGCGCTCTTTTTCGCGTCCACGATCGTCCACGATCGCGATCGAACCGGCACGATTCATGACAACCAGATCGCCTGACTTCGATTTAACGGTCTGCAGGTTGATGAAGCGCACCGCGCCGACGTTCTTGGCTTCGAGGCGCGATTGCTCGGAGACTCGCGATGCCGTACCGCCGATATGGAAGGTACGCATCGTGAGCTGCGTTCCAGGCTCGCCAATTGACTGCGCCGCGATCACGCCTACAGCTTCACCCAGCTCGACCAGACGGCCGGAGGCGAGGTTGCGTCCGTAGCACATGATGCAGACGCCGCGCTTCGATTCGCAGGTGAGCACAGAGCGAATCTTCACCCGCTCGATGCCCGCGGCCTGAATCGCGCCGGCAAGCTCTTCGGTGATCTCGCCGTTTACGTCCACGATCACGTTTCCTTCGTAGTCCTTGATCTTCTCGAGCGAAACGCGGCCTACGATACGGTCGCGCATCGGCTCGATGATCTCGCCCGATTCCACAATGGAACCGACGTAGATGCCGTCGAGCGTTCCGCAATCCTGCTCGGAGACGATGACGTCCTGCGCCACGTCCACTAGACGGCGAGTGAGGTAGCCCGAGTCCGCCGTCTTGAGAGCGGTGTCGGCCAGTCCTTTACGCGCGCCGTGCGTCGAGATGAAGTACTGCAGCACGTTGAGACCTTCGCGGAAGTTCGCCGTGATTGGCGTCTCGATGATTTCGCCCGAGGGCTTGGCCATCAAGCCGCGCATTCCCGAGAGCTGGCGAATCTGCTGCTTCGAACCGCGAGCGCCTGAGTCGGCCATGACGTAGATCGGATTGATCGCGCCGACCTTGTCCTGCTGCTTGAGCACATCGAACATCTCGTCGGCAACCTTTTCCGTAATGGCCGACCAGATTTCGATGACCTTGTTGTAGCGTTCGCCGTTGGTGATCGCGCCGTCGAGGTACTGCTGCTGAACGTTAATTACCTGCTTCTCGGCGTCGCGCACCAGCGTGTACTTATCTTCGGGAATGACCATGTCGTCGATGCCGATCGACAATCCCGCACGCGTGGCATAGTTGAAGCCAAGCGACTTGATGCCATCGAGCATCTTCACCGTGGTCTCAAGACCAAAGCGCAGATAGGAGTAGTTGACGAGCTGGCCGATTCCCTTCTTCTTGAGCAGGCCGTTGATGAACGGCATGCCCTTAGGAAGCGCGTCGTTAAGAATGACGCGGCCAACCGTGGTGTTCAGGTACTGACGCTCGTAGTTCGTCGA
>DATEMI010000523.1:0-5539 GCA_035275665.1 Terriglobales bacterium
AAGACCGTCGCAGATTGTTTCGCAGCAACAATCGCCACAGTTGGTCCGTGCGAACAATCCCTACCGCGACATTCCTTCGCTGTATGACATGTATCTCCAAGCCACGCCTCAGCCAATTGGGTTGAAGCGGTTCGGCAGCGAGGTTTTTGAGAATGGGACGCGCGATCCGCAGTTAATTCCGATGGATATGCCCGCTGGCCCCGATTATGTGGTCGGTCCAGGGGATGGCCTGTCGATTGATTTGTGGGGTGGAGTTTCGCAACGTCTGGTTAGGACAGTCGATCGCGAAGGACGCGTAAGTTTGCCCGAAGTAGGTCCACTGCTCGTCAGCGGGAAGAGCTTGGCCGACGTACAGGAAGAGCTGCAAACGGCGTTGCGAACACAGTTCAAGGACGAATCCGCCGATGTTTCGCTCTCCCGGCTGAGGACGATTCGCGTTTATGAAGTCGGCGATGTGGCGAATCCGGGTGCTTACGATATCAGTTCTCTTTCGACGCCGCTCAACGCGCTATTTGCCGCTGGCGGTCCGACATCGCAGGGTTCGCTGCGCATCGTAAAGCACTACCGCGGCAGCCAGTTGATTGGTGAAGTGGACCTCTATGACCTGCTGCTCAACGGAGTGCGAACGGAAACGACTCCTCTGGAAAACGGTGACACGATCCTCGTGCCGCCGGTCGGTCCGCAGGTCACGATCGAGGGGATGGTTCGACGGCCGGCCATCTATGAACTAAAGGATGAGCAGACTCTGTCCAGCGTGATTGAACTCGCGGGCGGATTGCTCCCCGCGGCGACGCTGCAGCACATCGAAGTGCAACGGCTTGTGGCGCATCAGGACCAGACAATGATCAGCCTCGATATTTCCGCGTCTGACAGCGAGGCTGAAGTCACCAAGAAGCTCGATTCGTTCCAGGTTCAGGACGGCGATCGCATTCGGATTTTTCCGATTGCTCCGTACAACCAGAATGCTGTGTACCTCGAAGGGCACGTCCTGCGGCCGGGGCGTTACTCGTATCACGAGAAGATGCGGGTTACGGACCTGTTTTCTTCATACAAGGACCTTTTGCCTGAGCCTTCGACCAGTTACGGAGAAATCATTCGCCTGAATCCGCCTGACTATCATCCGACAGTCGAAAGCTTCAATGTTGCGCAAGCGCTGGCGAATCCAGGAGCGGCGCCCGAGCTCGAACCAATGGACACGGTGCGGATTTTTGGGCGCTATGATTTTGAGAACCCGCCATCAGTATCTGTCTTTGGCGATGTACGGAATCCCGGAACTTACCAGACGTCCGGACAGATTCGCCTGAGTGATGCGATCCATCTGGCCGGTGGCCTAGCGCCCGATGCGGAATCCGAGGATGCTCAGGTATTTCGCTATCTGCCTGACGGCAGCACCACGATTTTCAGTGTGAACCTGGCCGTCGCGCTCGAAGCGAATTCGTCGGAAAACATCCTCCTTGATTCGCGAGATCGCCTGCTGGTTCATAAGAATCCGGCAGCGGTCGAGCCAGCCGCTGTATATGTAGAAGGAGAAGTCAGCAGGCCAGGCCGGTATCCACTTACTGCCAATATGACGGTTGCGGACTTAATTCGTGTGGGAGGCGGCCTGAAACACAGTGCAGATACGCAGACTGCCGATCTGACGCATTACAAGTATTCGGGGCCCGACCAGGGCGTGCTGTCCGGTGAGCACCAAGCGATATCGATTTCCTCGGCTCTGGCGGGAGACTCCAGCGCGGACGTCGCCGTTCACAATGGCGATGTGCTGACGATCCGACAGCTGCCCGGATGGAACGACCTGGGAGCTTCAATTACCGTCAAGGGAGAGGTGAAGCATCCTGGAACGTATGGCATTCGCCCGGGCGAGAAGCTCAGCTCCATTATCGAGCGGGCTGGGGACTTTGCCGGGGGCGCATATCCATACGGAGCCATCCTGCAGAGGGCAACAGTCCAGCAACTCGAAGCTAGAGAGCAGCAAGACCTCATACTGCGTATACAGGACGAGGAATCAAGCGTGGGAGCACTGCCGGAGACTGACGCGAGTGCGAAACGGGCAAAACAGGCAGCGCTTGCGCAATATCAAAGTACGCTGACCGAGTTGAACTCAAATCCGCCAACTGGAAGGGTTGACATTCGAATCTCCGAGCACATCGACCGCTGGAAGAACACGTCTGCTGACGTCGAAGTTCGGGCCGGCGATACGCTGATCATACCTAAGACTCCGAGTTATGTGTTGGTTATTGGGCAGATCTTCAATGCCACAGCCGTTTCTTATCGGCCCGGCAGGAGCGCGAAATGGTACCTGCAACAGGCAGGTGGCCCTACAACGCAAGCCAATAAGAAGGCGATTTTCGTCATTCGCGCGGACGGATCGGTCATAGGTGGGAAAGGCAGCCTTTTGTTGGGAGATCCGCTGAATGCAGCGCTTCGTCCCGGCGATACGGTGGTTGTGCCGGAGAAGGCGATTGGCGGCAGCAAGAACTGGGCGAATCTGTTTACTTCGGCGCAGATTGCGTCGTCCATCGCGAGCACGATGTTTATCGCTCTGCGTTACTGAGGAAAGTAAGGCTTGGGACTGGGTGGAAAAAGGACGGCGTTGTGGATGTGCGGCGTTTTGTCGGTTTCGCTGCTGTTTAGTGCGCGGTGCGGTGCGCAAGCACAAGCAGACGCCGGACAGGGGCAGACCGTGACCGCGAACTCGCCGGTGGATAAGGATCACGAGAACTCGGTGGGCTTCTCGGCGGTGCGCAACTTTGTGAATGACCAAAAGGCGATCTGGACCAGCCCCTTTCATTTGAAGCCGGCGGATGCGGATTGGCTGATTCCGATGGGCGCTTTGGCTGGGGGCTTGTTTGCTACGGATACTGAGTTTGAAAAGCATCTGTCAAATTCTCCGAATCGCATTAAGTACAGTAAGGATTTTGGCAACGCTGGCGTCGGAGCATTTGTTGGCGTCGGAGCCGGAATGTACGTTTGGGGGCATGTGACGCACGACGAGCACAAACGAGAGACGGGCTTCTTGGCCGGAGAGGCGGCGGTCGATAGCCTCGCTGCGACCTATGCTCTGAAGTACGCCTTTGGGCGCGAGCGTCCCCTGAACAACAACTACCAGGGCGGGTTTTGGCAGGGCGGGGATTCGTTCCCTTCAGAACACTCGGCCGCAGCCTGGGCGATCGCCGGAGTTATCGCGCATGAGTACCCCGGTCCTTTGACTTCCGTCCTGGCCTACGGACTCGCTGCTGGCGTTAGCGGCTCCCGGTTAACTGGCAAGCAACACTTCCCATCTGACGTGTTGATTGGAAGTGCAATGGGGTGGTTTATTGGCCAAGAGGTTTACCGGCATCACCACGATCCGGACCTCGGTGGCGGAGGCTGGCCGACATACGCGGAATGGCGCGATGCAGCGGAAAACACGTTCGGCAGCGGCGGGTCTCCGTATGTGGAGCTCGACAGTTGGATCTATCCGGCCATCGAGCGGCTTGCAGCGATGGGTTACATCCACTCAGAATTTTTGGGCACACGCCCCTGGACACGAGACGAGTGCGCGGAGCTAGTCGACGAGGCGGGGGACGCGATGCGGGACGATGATAATGTGCCGGCGGAAGCAGATCAGCTCTACGCGGCGCTTCAGAGTGAATTTCACAACAACTTGGAAAATCTAGGAACAGCAGGCGGATCGTCGGCGCGGCTCGAATCGATCTACTCGAGGTCCACGTATATCAGTGGGTTCCCGCTCAACGACAGCTATCACTTCGGACAGACGATCGTCAATGACTACGGGCGGCCGTACCAACAGGGCTTCAATACGTATGACGGCTTCTCCGGTTATGCAACGGCGGGGCGGTTTACTTTTTATGTGCGCGGGGAATACCAGCATGCACCGGGTGCGCCTGCGTACCCGCTTGCGGTTCGGCAGGTGATTGCGAATGCGGACCAGAATCCGATCCAACCGGCGCTCCCTGTTCCCCAAGCCGATCAATTTCAACTGCTCGATACATATTTTTCCACGAACTACGGCGGCTGGGATTTTTCATTTGGCAAGCAGAGTCTATGGTGGGGACCTGGCGAAGGCAGTGCATTCATGATGAGTGATAACGCGGAGCCGATGTATATGTTTCACGTCCACCCCGAAACAGCCTTTGAGGTTCCTCTTCTTTCTCGTTTTTTGGGTCCGTTCAAGACCGAATTTTTTGTAGGAAAGCTGTCGGGTAATGAATTTCCTGCGCGCCCTCTGATGCACGGAGAAAAGATCAGCTTCAAGCCGACGCCAAATTTGGAATTCGGCTTTAGTCGCACAGTCGAATTCGGCGGAATCGGTCGACCACTTACGCTCGGCGCCATATGGAATAGCTATGCGAGTATGAAATCTTCGGTTTACTACAGAGCTGCTGCAAATCCAGGGAAGCGCTCGAGCGGCTTTGACGTCTCTTACCGACCACCTCTTGTAAGCAACTTTCTGACACTCTACGCCGATTCGTTTGCGGACGATGACATAGTGCCGCTGGACAATCCTCCTCGTGCCGCTTGGTAGTCGGGCGTCTACGTGCCGCATGTACCAGGCGTTCGCAAGCTCGATCTTCGATTAGAGGGAGGGTATACGGACGTCGTTGTTGCTAGCGGCCCCGGCACTGGTCAGTTTTTTGACTATTGGGACTCTTTCTACCATGACCTCTATACGAATAAAGGAAGCCTTCTGGGAAGTTGGATCGGCAGAGATGGAAAGGGGCTGCAGGCTTGGAGTGCGTACTGGTTCGATTCTAGAAATAGGATTCAATTTGGGTATCGCCACGCGAAGGTCGCCACAAACTTTATCCCTGATGGCGAAACCGTAAGCGACGGTTCAGTTAGATGCGATTGGTGGGTGGGCAAGCAACTCGAGTTGTCCGGTTCGGTGCAATACGAACAGTGGCTCGCACCGATTTTGGCACCGGGCCCGCAAACGAACTGGACATCGAGCTTTCAGATTACATTCTATCCAAAAGCCCTCCGGTGAACGGAGGACTCGTGGTTGATGGCTAGGCTGGCTGCGGTGCGAACAAGGGAAGTTGTTGTAGGCATTCGGTGAATTCGGGACGGAGTTAGGTAGCTCGTGACTCTTTGGCTCAGCGTGTGGTGAGGGCAGGCATTGAAGGAAAGTAAATCAAGTACGGCGATTAAGCTCACCACGCGAGACGTGATGCTGGATCCGTCGGAAAGCGATTCTTCCGAATCGCTGCTCCTTGAGCCGATCGAAAGTACCCCGAGTCTACTGCCTCATCTACGGCTGTTTTGGGAGAACCGCCGCCTTCTCTGGAGAGCGGCAATCGTCGGCTTACTCGCGAGCGTGATTGCTGCCTTCGTTATCCCAGTGAGATACCAGTCTGTCACACGGCTTATGCCGCCCGACGACCAATCAAGCTCAGGGCTTGGGATGCTGGCGGCCATGGCTAGCGGTTCGGGAGCCAGCGGTTTGGCAGGTATGGCGGGCGACCTTTTGGGCATTAAGAGCTCGGGGGACCTTTTCATCGGCGTACTCGGTAGTGACACCATACAAGACGATTTG
>DATEMI010000524.1:0-7362 GCA_035275665.1 Terriglobales bacterium
CGCAGACCTGCAAGACTGTAATGCAAGGGGTAAGACAGTACGCGAGTGCGCCAAGAGTGATTGGATTCGCCCTGCTCTCGAAGGCAGTGCCCCCTGATTTTCACGGCGTAATTGCGCCGACACGCAAAGGGCACCGTGCCCGGCGATACTCATGGTTATTCACGCCAAATAGAGTGCACCGCTCGAGGCGGTTATGGACAGCATTCCCCAGAGCACGGCGGAATGCCCAGGTAATTGCGATCATCTTCTGTCATTTCCTTTCCGTGCGTTCTACGGAAAACCAAATGCATTCGCTCGATCAGAGCGTCTGGAACCGCTCCCGAACTCTTAATATTTCCACACTTCTCTGTCCCAATTTCCCGTTCAGGCATCGCCACGAATACCTCCTGTAAGCTACACGTTGACAGGGCTTTGATAGTGCGATGTCAACTCAACACAATCGGTTGGATCAAAAGCGTCCAGGCTTGTCCAGGCTTAAGGCACGTCCATACAGAACTGAAATCACATCGCTTCTCATGGGGCTTCCCGATTCAGGAACGCACTGTATCTCCGTCGTCTTGGAGGCCTCTCGCTTCCATCCAGTGCTCGTCCCCAAACGTGTGTACTAAGCAGCGACTGGCAGCAAAGCACCCGACCTCAGTCCATGCCTTTCATAGAGCCATTGAGCAACGCGCGTTTTCAACATGAGGTGCATGAGCACGTCTCCATCGGACAGGGTCCACCACCTGCCCGCCTTGTCCTCGGTGATGCATCGGAAGCGCAGTCTTCCTGCGTCGATCCGGTAATGATTGAGAATGCCGTCGTACCCGCAAATAACGAGATTGTCCCCGCCTGTCACGAGTGCCTCTCCTGCTCTGAACTTGTTGCGATGAAAAGTACGATGCGCCAAAGTCCGCCAAGTATTCCCTAAATCTCTGAAAAATCGAGCTTCTCTGGAAATCAGAGCTGCGGAGTGCAAAGTTGGCTATTCGCCGTATGTTCGCCTATGCTTCTCACGTGCCCGACGATCCTCCCCAAAAGAACGCGCTGCTGATCGCCGCGTCCCTCATCGCCGCCGTGCGAACCGCACGCGAAGAGAAGATCGAGCGCTCTCCGCGAGTTATTTACAAAGTCGACGAATCCGTGCGTCTGGCGGAGATGGTATTAAGGAGGATTGAGCGCGAGGGCTAGAACGGCTTGGTGGAAGATTGAGCAGAACATTCCTGATTTAGGAAGTCCGGCGGCGGCGGGTGCCTTTCCTTCGCGCGGTTCGAAGGATGGGCGGAGGTTGCAGTACGATGGTACTATCGGGGCTTCCCAATATGGGAGAAAATGCTCCCACCTCGTTGGACAGCTCACTCTTCGACAATCGCGAAGGATGTGCATCCTCTTCCCGGGTTCATTGCGGGAAAAACAAAAACCATAGGCGCGGCCCGCGGCGTGATGCGGAACATCGAGACGGGAAGGGAGCCACCCGACTGGAGGAAAGCCATAATGCAGAAAGCAAAATTGTTTTTGCTCACCGCCATGCTCTGCCTGATCGTGGAGACGGTGTGCACCAGAGTGGGCCTGGCGCAAACGAATGATGCGGAACAGAAGAACAATCAGGCACAAAAGAATTTAGGTATCTTCGACAGCGAAAGCAGCGTCGGGCAGACGCCACCCGGAGTCAAGACCGAGTACGATGCGACGAAAGGCGAATACCGAATTACCGGAGGTGGGGAGAATGTTTGGGGTACGGCAGACGCATTTTATTTTGTGTGGAAGAAATCATCCGGTGATATGACCCTTAGCGCTGATGTCCGGTGGGTGGGCACGAGCAACGCACAGCATCGCAAGGCTCTTTTGATGGTGAGACAGAGTCTTGATCCGGCATCGGCGTATGCCGACGCGGTATCTCATGGCAATGGGCTTACATCGCTTCAGTTCCGTGGTGCAGCCAACGAGCAGACCTACCAGGTCTTCACCCAGATCGAAGGTACAGTACGCCTGCGTCTCGTGAAGCAGGGCAGCCGGTTCTCGATGTATGCCGGAAAACCAAATGAGGAATTAAAGCCCGTCGGGCCGGTTGAATATATATCCTTGAAGGACCCTGTGTACGTGGGCCTGGGAATTTGCTCACACGTAGCGACAACTCTCGAAACCGCCATATTCTCAAACGTCAAACTGGAACAAGCGCCGTCCGCGAAATAGGTTCTACAGGCGCGAAGGCCAGAAAAATCCCGAGTACCGAAATGGGAACATTCCGTGTGTCACCAGTTCTTTGAGAGACGCGCCAATACCGCTGAGCCGACCAATCCAATTCCGCACACGATTGTCTGTGCGACGTTGAAGCCTCGGCGCTGATAGCGATGCTCCGCCACGCTGGTCGTCCTGCGGCAATTGAGCCCTTGACGGCGTTGCGGAAGACAGCCGTGTGTTTTGTTTTACTACAGGACGTTTTGGGCTCAGTGTTCAGTTTCATTTCGGGACAAGAAAATCGCTGCTAAATCCTTGATCTTTTGCCGCAGGTGCGTGAAAAACGAGCTAAAGCATTGGCAATCTGTGAGTTCCAGGGAAAACGGCGCAAATCCCTGTTAATCCCTGCCTCAACTCGAAATTTCTGGATTGTGGGCGCAATTCCGTGTTTTTCTCTTCCCGAAAAGAAAGATCGCTGCACATATCGCTGTTTTTTCAGTATGTCGGCAATCGAAAGTCGCCGCGTCTCTGGGAGCGAAAGGTCCCGCTTTGCAGCGGATGCCGTCTGGATTCGCTGCAACAGCTCTCCCCAAAACCGTCATCTTACTTAGGATTATTCGGAGCTCCGATTAAGAGAGCATCTTGCGTCCAGTGAAAGCGAAGAATTTCATTTTTTTTCTCGTTGCCTGCGGATTGCCGCTTTTCATAGGCTGCCGCGGACTTGGCGGCGCATCGTCTGGCCGTCTTGCAGCGGTGAATCACGTCGTGTTCATGCTGCAGGAGAACCGCTCATTTGACACCTACTTCGGACAGCTGAATGCCTATCGCCAGTCGCAGGGACTTCCCGGCGACGTCGACGGCATGCCCGCGACTGCTGCCAATCCTGCCGACGACGGTACCATGGTCTCTGCATTCAAGCTGAACACTCTTTGCATCGAGAACCTCAGCCCGGCGTGGCTTGAGAGTCATGGCGACTACAACCGCTGGAATCCGACCGGGCCTCCACTGATGGACGGCTTTGTTCACACGGCCCAGGGACTCGCGAAGTTCGAAGGTTTCAAGGACACGGCTGGCAGGCGCGCGATGGGGTACTACAGCGCCGAGGATCTGCCTTACTACTACTTCATGGCGACGGCGTTTGCGACCTCGGATCGATGGTTCGCTCCGATGCCGACCAACAGTGCTCCTAATCGAATCGCAGGATTTGCTGCAACCACCCAGGGCCATGCCCATGAGCCTACCCAGGAACTCACGACGCCAACTATCTTTCATCGGCTGTCTCAATCTGGGATTTCGTGGAAGGTCTACTACACCGATAAAACCTCCGGAGGCACACCGGCAGACTCGCTGGACAACTACTGGCCGTCATTCGCTAAGAGCCACACTGCGAACATTGTTCCAGTATCTCAGTATCTCACCGACGTCCAGAACGGAACTCTGCCCGCCTTTGCGTTCATCGAAGCGGGATATTTCAGCGGACGCGACGAGCATCCAGGCAGTGGTGAGAACATCCAGGCAGGGCAGCAGTATGTGGCGTCATTGATCAATGCGCTGATGGCGAGTCCATCGTGGAAGGATTCGGTCTTCATACTCAGCTTCGATGAAGGCGGCGCAGCATACGATCACGTTGTCCCAATGACCGCTGTCCAGCCGGATGGAATTCCTCCGCGCGACCTCACGGCGACCGATCCTCCCGGCGACTTCACCCGCACTGGATTTCGAGTGCCGCTGATCGTGGTCTCGCCATTTACGCGTAAAGGATATGTGTCGCATACAGCCGCCGATTACACTGCCGTGCTAAAGCTGGTCGAGACGCGATGGAACGTGCCGCCGCTAACCAAGCGCGACGCGGCACAGATGGATATGACCGAATTCTTCGATTTTGCTAATTCACCATGGCTTACGCCGCCAAATCCGCCGGCCGCGAATGTCGATGCGTCTCGTTGCTATGACAGCTTGCCCTAGTTTGCCGACTCAGCGATGAACCTTTGCGTTGGAGCATCGACAGTTCGCGCCAATATTGACAATTCTTCGCAAGGCACTTAGGCTGCTCGCCGTGCGAGGCGCGGCGCATCGATGGATTCGCCCGTGATCGCCGCTCATTGGGATTCCAATACTTTTTACCTGGCGCAACTACGCTCGGAGGATCGATGAAAAAGTTCTCACGCCGTGACGTTTTGAAGACCAGTGTGCTTGCTTCGGCAGCGGCAACCGTCCACGGAATAGTGCCCCTTGCTGCTGCGATGGAAACCAGACCCGAAACGGCAGAAAGGTTTCCTGAGCTTCCGGTTCGCAACGCGGATAGCGAAGCAATGAAGAGCGTCGGAAGGGAACGCCTGCTTTTGGATTTTGGCTGGCGGTTTCATTTTGGGCACGCCAGCGATCCCGATAAGGACTTTGGATTCACCGGCAATTTTCAGAAGACGGGGAACTTCGTTCCCGCCGGCACACTGGCTTTCGACGACAGCGAGTGGCGCGATCTTGATCTGCCGCACGACTGGGCTATCGAGCTGCCGTTTCAAAATGATCCTTCGTTGCGCTCGAAGGGTTTCTATCCACTGGGAAAGAAGTACCCGGCTACGAGTGTCGGCTGGTATCGGCGTGTGTTCGAGCTGTCTCCTGAAGACAAAGGCAAGCGAATCACCGTTGAGTTTGATGGCGCCTATCGCGAATCGATGGTGGTTTTCAACAACTTCTATATTGGCCGCCACAGTGGAGGATACGATCCGTTCAGTTTCGATCTCACCGACTTTGCGACACCTGGTGGCCGCAATGTGCTGCTGGTGCGCGTCGACGCCACGTCAAGCGACGGATGGTTCTATGAGGGCGCGGGAATTTATCGGCACGTGTGGCTGGTGAAGACCAATCCTGTTCATGTACCGCAATGGGGCACGTTCGTGAGAGCTGACGTAAAAGCTGAGGCTGCGAGTCTGTCGATCCGCACCGAGGTTAGTAACGACAGCGATGCCGCGAAGAACGTCCGCGTGATCTCGACCATTCTCAGTCCTACGGGAGAAACGGTTGGACGGGCGACCAGCTCCGCGCAGTCGATTCCCAACCGCGAGAAGCAGGAGTACGAGCAAAAGGTCAGCGTGACAAAGCCGCTCCTCTGGTCATTGGAAAAGCGCAACTTGTACAAGCTGGTGACCGAGGTGCAAACGGAGAGCGGTATGACCGATCGCTATGAGACGCGCTTCGGGATTCGTACCGTTGCGTTCGATCCCGAAAAGGGATTTCTTCTTAACCGCAATGTCGTCAAGCTGAAGGGGACCTGCAATCACCAGGATCATGCTGGTGTTGGCGCTGCTTTGCCGGATGCGGTGCAGTACTACCGCGTGCGCAAGCTGCAGGAGATGGGATGCAATTCGCTGCGCACGTCGCATAACCCACCTACCCCGGAACTGCTCGATGCCTGTGATGAACTTGGCATGCTGGTCTTTGATGAGACGCGCATGATGTCATCGAATCCGGAAGGTCTGGGTCAATTCGGGAATCTTGTGCGTCGCGACCGCAATCGGCCCTCCGTCTTTATGTGGTCGATGGGCAACGAAGAAGGGCAGGCAAATACAGATAAAGGATTGCGAATCCTCACGGCAATGAAGGCGCTAGCTTATCAGCTTGATGGCTCGCGGCCGGTGTCGATCGCTCCCATTCGCGCAATCGGAGTTGGTGGGCTCGTGGCATGTGACGTGATGGGTTACAACTACCAGGATCCGCAAGCGGAGCAGTTCCATAAAGAGAATCCCGCAAAGCCAATGATGGGGACCGAGACGGTGAGCGCCGTCGGCACGCGCGGGATCTATGTCACCGATTACTCAAAGGGATATGTGGCATCTTACGATCCCTACACGACCACTGGACGCGCTTCCGCAGAAGGGTGGTGGCGTTTCTGCGATGCGCGCCCGTGGCTCTCCGGCGGATTCGTATGGACAGGCTTCGACTATCGCGGCGAACCTTCTCCCAATGGCTGGCCTAACATAAGCTCGCAATATGGAATCATCGACACCTGCGGTTTTCCGAAAGACTCTTTCTACTACTACAAATCATGGTGGACGAATGAACCGGTGCTTCACATGTTCCCACATTGGAACTGGACCGGAATGGAAGGAAAACGCATTTCCGTGTGGGTCTACTCCAACCTCGACAAAGTGGAATTGCTGCACAACGGACAGAGCCTGGGCACAAAAGAGATGAAGAAGGATGGCCACGCAGCCTGGGTGGTTGAGTACGCTCCGGGAACGCTGGAGGCGCGCGGCTATAAGGGCGACAAAGTCGTAATGAACACCAGGCGCGAGACCACTGGTCCCGCTGCCAGGCTGGTGGTGTCCGCCGACCGGCAGGAACTTTCTGGCGATGGAGAGGATGTCGCGATGTTCGCGGTTGAAGTGCGCGATGCGCAGGATCGCGTTGTACCGGTCACCAATAATGATGTCAGCTTCAAAGTGTCCGGCGAGGGAAAGCTGATCGGAGTCGGCAACGGCGATCCAACGGATCAAGACTCGGATAAAGGAACGTCGCGAAAGGCTTTCTCTGGATACTGTATGGCAGTAGTGCAGTCCAGCAAAAATGCGGGAAATATTACGGTCGACGCGACGTCTCCGGGACTCGCTCCCGCAACTGTCACGCTTCCAATCAAAGCTGTAAGCCTGCGCCCGCAGGTGCCCGGCTGGCAACGCGAAGTTCCAAAAGGGGAAGGCATTACGGGCCTCTGGCGGCCAATGCCCGTCGAAACCGGAGCGGAATCGCCCTCATTTTCAGTAGTCTCACAGACTATCTTCTCGTTCAAGCAGCAGGGCAGCAGCCTCACAGGAACACTCGAAGGCATGGGAGCAAGCTTCTTTGGCGGAGGAGATGTACCTGCTCCGATCACAAATGGGAATGTCAACGGCAGTAACATCAGTTTCAAGGCGGGAAACGGCAACTTTACCGGAAGCATAAAAGGAGATCGAATCGAGCTGGAGCGCGCGGCGCCTCCTCCCTTTGCCGCGCCCAAGACTGCAGAGAAGGCCGCTGATGCACCGGACATTGGCCCCGCTCCCGATGGCTCGGATCCTTCACGAGGACCTACGCGGCCGCCGACAACGGTTGCAATGGTGCTGAGGAGAGTGGAGCGGTAGATATTTAGATTCAGCCCGCCGTCGATGATTTAGCTCTGACAAAAGTCCGTTTTTGTTGTTCGGTGATTGTTCCTGATGTTGGCGTATC
>DATEMI010000525.1:0-4584 GCA_035275665.1 Terriglobales bacterium
CCGCCTACCGGCGCCGGTTCTGTCTCGGCTAGCGCTTAGTTTCCGCTAGGATGAAGCTTTCCCCGACCAAAACAAAAAAGCTGCTGAATCCCGAGCCTGTGGTGCTCCAGGATCAGCAGCTAGCCTGCGTGCGTACTTTCATGCTGGTCTTCCGCATCCCTCCTGTCAAACTGGTTCTATTGAAAAGAATCTTTAGCCGAACTAAAGTATCCGGCGTCCTTACTTCAGCAGCTCAGGAGCCGTGTGGACGTCCATCAGCTTGAGGTATTTCTGTCGGTGCTTGAGACCGGCAGCGTCACGCGCGGAGCCGAGCGCGTTCACCTTTCTCCTGCTGCAGTTAGTCTCCAGCTTCAGAATCTTGCGGAGCACCTGAAGACGCAGCTATTCGTGCGCTCAGGCCGGAAGCTGTCGCCTACTTCTATGGCGCACCGATTGGCCGAGCAGGCGCGATCGGTGGTCGAGCAGGTTCGTCGCATCGAGGCCGATTTTCACGGTCAACCGCAGGAAGACACACGGCCATTTCATTTCGCCACGGGTGTGACTACTCTCGTCTACCGCCTTGGGCGGCCGATGCGCATGCTGCGCAAGCAATATCCACGCACAGAACTACATGTGACTGTCGCCAACACCGAGGAGATCGTCGTCGGCTTGCTGGACCGTCGTTTCGATTTGGGACTGATCTCGCTTCCACTTTCAGAACCAACGGTCACAACAATCCCGTTGTTCGACGAGGAGTTGCTCGTCGTACGTCCTTCGCCTGTCCGCGTTCGTGGAGGACAAACCGGCTCCATCCGCGCTGCGGAATTGGCGCGCGTCCCATGGCTGCTCTATCCGAAACAGAGCAATATGCGGACCATCATTGACGGTTTCTTCGCACATGCCGGGATCGAGCCCAACGTGATCATGGAAGCCGCCGATACCGAAGCGATCAAGAGGCTGGTGGAGTCCGGCTTTGGTTACTCCATCCTTCCAGAGTTCTCGCTCAAAGGACAGTCTCGTTTCTTCCACACCACGCGCATCTCCGGCCAGAGACTCGTGCGCAATCAGGCGCTGGCGATGGTGAGTGGGCCTTATCCTCGTCCGCTTACTTTAACCATCGCAGAGTTCATCCGTCGCGCTCTGCAGTGAGCGGATCTCGATGGCAAACGCATTATTCCTCGGATGTCTCTCCCCTGCATTTACTCACGATTGTGTGTGATGCCGAAGAACTCAAATGCCTGTCATCCTGAAGCGCATCTTTTGCGCGAAGGATCTCCCGGGATTTATCGGATTTGATTCCGCCGCGTGGCTCCTCCAGTAGGAACTCAAGTGGCTAGGCCGAAAAGCCTCGCGACCGCATATATGTCGGGGGGGCGCCTCCGGAGATCCTACGCGCAAAAGAAGCGCTTCAGGATGGCAAGTTTAGGTATCCATGAACAATCCAAGGCCAATTGGTTTCAAGATATGGAATCAGATTGAACGATTCAGTTTTGTTAAACATACCGTTTTAAGTATTTGGTCTTGACAAAGCCAATTGCGGCCCAACATCATGCCGCTCACGTCGAGGGAAGCGCGTGCGGCGAACGGAGAAGCTGTGTCCGAATTCTTAGCAGTCATTATTGTTTTGACAGGCTCGCGACGGTACTCCGTTTTGTTCTTCCCTCCGTTTACTCCAGGAGAGCCAGAATGAAGAAGCATTTGCTTGCGATTTGTTTTTTTGTCTTACTGCTCAGCACGATTTCATTTGCCCAGGGGCTGGGTAGCATCGTTGGGACCGTAACTGATTCTTCGGGAGCAGTGCTTCCCGGAGCGAAGATCACGGCAGTCGAAGCCGGCACTGCACTGAGCAGAACCGCAGTCGCAGACTCGCAGGGTTACTACGTGATTCCCTCTCTGAAACCGGCACAGTACTCGGTTTCGGCTGAATCGTCTGGCTTCCGCACTTCGAAGCAGAACGTCACTCTGCTCGCCAATCAGACTCTTACCGTCAATTCGCAGTTGCAGATCGGCTCGCCTACGGAGACGGTGGAGGTCACTGGCACGCAGTTGCAGGTGGACACCACGACGCCGACCATGAAGCAAGTGCTGGAAGGCGAGCGCGTTCTGGACCTCCCGCTGGAGGGGCGCAACGCTGCGCAACTTACGCTGTTGGTACCCGGGACGATCAAAGATGAGAACAATGGCGGCGCGGACCAGGGCGGGCAGAAAACCTTCCCTGGTGCGGTGACTTACTCCATCAACGGTTCGCGGCAGAACCAGACCAGTTATCAGCTCGACGGCGGCAATTTCGTCGACGAGTACAGCAACGTGAACCAGCCATTCCCATTTCCTGACGCGCTGCAGGAGTTCAGTGTTCAAACGAGCAACTACGGCGCCGAGTACGGCCAGAACGCCGGCGGCGTGGTGAACGTTGTGACCAAATCCGGCAGCAACCAGATCCACGGCGATGCATTTGAGTTCGTGCGGAACGCGCTTTTCAATGCCAGGAACTGGGGCTCGAATTTCAGCGCTTACGATCATGGCCGCGATCAGCTAAAGCGCAACCAGTTCGGCGGCACCGTTGGCGGTCCGATCATCCACGACAAGACGTTCTTTTTCGCCGGTTACCAGGGAACGGTAACCCGCAATTTAGGAGATCCGACTACCAAGAGCGTGTTTACCGCCGCGAATCGCGCGAGCGCCACCGACCCGGCGATCATCAATTTACTCAAGCTGGTGCCATTGGGCGATCCCGGCAGCTTTGATCCCACCGGTCAGCCGCGAGTCACTTTCGCGCGCCCAAGCCGCGAGAATTTCAGCGAAATCCTCGGCCGAGTCGACCATTCGATCACGAACAATGACCGGCTGACCTTCCGCTACGATTACAACCGATACCACAAGGACCCGGTCTTCGATCCGGCGAACATCCTGAATTATGCCGACGGAACTAACGCAATCGTGAATCAGAATTATTTGCTTCACGAGAGTCATATTTTTTCGGCGCACGTTCTAAACGATTTCCGCTTTAGCTACGCGCGCGAGACTTCAGATCGCGGGCCGGCGGCCAATGTGCCCGATGTATCCGATTTCGGCGTGAACATCTTTCAGCCCAGCTTCGGCAAGGGCATCCAGAGCGTGAGTGTCTCGGGATTGAGCGGCTTCAGCTTCGGCGACAACCTGCGCGCGGTGTTTAAGCGCAACAACTTCACCGGGAGCGACGATGTGAGCTGGGTTGTCGGACGGCACACGCTGAAATTCGGCGGAATCCTCGAGGACAGCCGGGTGGACATCACCAATCCCGGTTTCTTCGGCTACGGAACGTTCAGTTTCTCAAGCATCAACAACTTCCTAAAAGGCACGCTGAACAACTTCCAACAAGGGGCAGGTGAATTCAAAAACATCCGCAACAAGTTCCCTGGGCTCTACCTGCAGGACGATTTCCATCTGAGCCGTAAGCTGACGCTCACTGCGGGCCTTCGCTGGGAGCCCTTCATGGCCTGGGACGAGGTTAAGCATCGCACTGAGGTGTTCAACATTGCCAACGCAGTTCCCGGTGGACCGACTTCGAAGGTCTATCCCAATGCGCCGCCGGGATTGTTCTTTGTGGGCGACGCGGGCGTGCCAGAGCGCGGCGTCCAATCAAACATGATCAACTTCGCGCCACGCCTCGGCTTCGCCTATGACGTGTTCGGCGACAGCAAGACCAGCCTGCGCGGCGGTTTCGGCATGTTCTACGACACACGCATGACCGGGCTGGCGAATAACCGTGTGGTTGACCTCACTCCGTTCAGCCCGCAGATCGGCCCGCTGACGCCACCACCCGGTCCATTCAGCGATCCATACTGCAAGAAGACCGCCGGCTGCACTGCGATCAGCAATCCCTTCCCGCAAGCGCTTCCGGTGCCTTCCAGCTACGTCTTCCCTCTGCCCCTGCAGATCATCGGCTTCGACAACCGCTCGACACTCAAAACGCCGGTGATCGACGAATGGAACCTGGGACTGCAGCATGAATTTCCCTCCGGGTTTCTGGCCCAACTCGCCTATGTGGGCTCGCATGGAAGCCATATTAAGGAGTCGGTGCAATTGAACCCGGCATTTCCAACAGTCACACCACCAGCAGCATGTGGTACCAAAGGAGCGACATTCTGCGACGCTACGCGCCGATTGAATCTTCCTTTCGAGGCGATCAATCCCAAGAATGTCGTCTACAACAATGTCTGGCAGGGTTGGAATGACATCAACTCTTCCTACCATTCGCTGCAGGCCAGTCTGGAGAAGCGCGCAAAAGCGATCACACTCATCGGCAGCTACACATGGGCGAAAAGTATCGACGACCTGCCAGTGGGCGCTAACGTCAGCGAGATAGGCGCTGATACAGGCGGCGTATCCCCGCTGCCCTGGGATAATCCAAACCGCCATGCCTTCGACCGCGGCCCTTCGGAGTTTGACCGCGCTCATCGCGTGGTCGGCTCGTACGTCTTACAACTTCCGGCGATGTCAGACTGGAACAGAGGCCTGCGAGAGGTACTGGGCGGATGGATGCTCAGCGGCTCGACGCAATTCCAGACTGGGCGTCCGCTGACGGTCATGTCCGGTTTCAGCTCCGGAAGCGACCTGTCAGGTGTG
>DATEMI010000526.1:0-6519 GCA_035275665.1 Terriglobales bacterium
CTCTCATGCCGAAGGGCAAGGCTTCGGCGACAATCAGCAACCTCCTCCGGCATACGTCCTCACCGGAACGGTCGTAAATTCCTCGACGGGCGCCCCGATCCCTTACGCACTCATCCAAGCAGACCAAAATGCCAAGCTTGCGGACCAGAACGGGAATTTCGAGTTCGATCATCTGAGTTCCGCGTCCGTTACCGTTCAGGCGCACAAGCCAGGATTTTTCGGACCGAACGAGGTCGGGGAAGCGCGGGCGCCACTCACGGCTACATTGTCTGATCATCCCACCAGCATCACGATTCAGCTTATTCCCGAAGCGGTAATTAGCGGTCACGTCGAGAATCCCGAAGGCGAGCCGGTGGGCGGCGTCCCTGTGCGGCTGCGTTTCAGCCAGGTCATGAATGGACGCCTCATCTGGCAGCAGTTCGGACATCGCCAGACCGACGAAGACGGAAATTTCCGTATCGCCGATCTTCGCCCAGGAACGTACTACGTCGAAGTCGGACCGAATAATCGCGCGCGTCCCGTCGGCGAAGAGCAGAGTGATACAGGAACATTTGAAGTGGTTCCCGCGCAATACTATCCCGGCGTGCGCGAGATGAGTGCCGCCACTCCGCTGCGGCTCGCGCCGGGCCAGCACGCGACTGTGGACTTCGGAGTGAAACGCGTGCCTGCCTATCGCATCTCCGGCATGCTCGCCGGCGCACCCGACAATGGTGGGCTTTACTTATCTGATCTCGATGGCGATCACGTCGATGTGGGCGTACGTTTCGATCACCGCACTGGACGCTTTCAGGCTTTTCCTGTTCCCGCCGGTTCTTATCGGTTGCGCTTCAACGGACGCAGTAGCGACGGCGAGCAGCTCTTCGCCGATGTTCCCATCCACGTAACAGGGAACATCCCGGAGCTGCACGTTGGGGTTTCTCGCGCAATCTCGGTCCTAGTGGAGTACGTAATGGATTTCGTGAATCCAGATTCCACTCAGCGCACGCCCGGAAGCCTTGGGTTTGTGGGGAGCGGTTCAGGTCGGCGGACGATGGGCATGCCTTTCTTTGGTCAAGTTCGGCTGATCTCGCGCATACCGCCTTATCAACAGTTTTCCGCAACTCGCGAGAGTCAGAATTCGCCGGCCACCATTCGTGGTTTGGAGCCCGGGACCTATGACGTTGAAGTCGATTCGAACGGAGCATCCTACGTGGCTTCGATTACCTGCGGCGGACTGAACCTGCTTTCGCAGCCCCTGGTTGTCGCAGAAGGAGCCAATCCACAGCCGATCGAGGTTTTGCTGCGCGATGACGGTGCTTCCCTGAATGGGAATGTCCAGAACTCGGCAGTAGGGCAAATGGGAATGGTCCTGATGATTGCCGACGGCGACACCCAGGCTGCGCCGCGACAGGTATGGGTCGATCCTTCCGGAAGGTTTCAAGTGCAAGGCATAGCTCCGGGAAGCTATGAAGTATTGGCTTTTGACCGGCTGGATGGAATCGAATACAAGAACCGCGAAGCACTGAGCGCGTATTTGTCGCATGCGGCGCATATAACTTTGAGTCCTGAAGAGCAGGCGCGGGTCACCGTCGATCTGATTCACATAGCGCAATGAAATCCGTTCGCTCCATTCTCGTTTTCATCTCTCTACTAGCGTGCGCTCAGGCACAACAGGAGACTGCGAGCGCCTTAGCAGGTCGTTTTGAGGTGAGTGGAACGCTCGTCAATTCCGTTTCGGGAGAGGTGGTGCACAACGCCTTCGTGCAATTGGTCGCTTCCCGGCAAGCGGACCAGCCACGTCGATCGGAGGTTGGTACCGATGGTTCCTTCGCCTTTCATAATGTTTCTGCCGGCAAATACCAACTAAATGCGCAGGCGCCCGGATTTCTCTTGCAATCGTTTGATCAGCACGAGGGCTTCAGCACAGCGATCGTAGTTGGCCCGGACAAAATTTCCACCGGCATTGTTTTCCGCATGCGTCCCATGAGCGCAATTACCGGACGCGTGCTCGATGAACATAACGAAGCAGTGCGCGATGCTCAGGTGTGGCTATTTCAGAAACGGAACGATATGGGACATCCCATGATCGAGCACCACGGCGTCTCACAAACCGACGATTTGGGCGAGTACCGTTTTGGGCATCTCGAACCGGGAACGTATTACGTGGTCGTGTCGGCGCAGCCGTGGTATCGGCGATATTTCCAGGGAGGATATCGGCGTGGTGGGCGGTTCCAGACAGTAACAGATATCGATCCTGCACTGGATGTGGCTTACCCGCTCATCTATTATCCGGGAACGACCGAGGGCGACGAAGCCGGCGCAGTTGTGTTGCGAGCCGGCGATCGCATCAGTGCGGACTTCAACCTGACGCCGGTGCAATCCCTCCATTTAACGATTCACGAAGCCAGCGGGGAAGGTAATCAACCACCTCCGCAGCCGAATTTTCGCCAGATTGCGTTCGGACAGCCGGTAGGATTCCAGCAGGCAAATGTGATGTCTCAGCAAGGTGAGATGGAAATCTCCGGCATCGCTCCTGGCAATTACGATCTAAATCTCTATCACTTCGATCCCAAGGGCGGCGGCCGTACGAACCAAAGGCAGAGCTTGAACCTTCAGCAGAGTGGCGATCTGGATCTCTCTACCGCGGCGAGTCTCGAAGCAGTTCATGGAATAGTGAAGTTCGACGACTCGCCTCCGCAAAATGCGTTTCTCCAATTTCGCAATGTCAGCTCTGGGAATTCGATGGGAACGCGCGTGAATGAGCGCGGAGAGTTCAGCGTTCAGCCCGAAGCTCCAGGCCGTTACGTAGCCCTGCTCGGCAACGCGCCGGGATATGCGATTCGCAGCATTGCTGCCACGGGGGCACGCGTGAGCGGCCGCACGGTTGAGATTATGGGTGCGCAGCCGGTTGAGATCTCTATCGTGGCTTCAAAAGGAGTAGGCACGATCAACGGTATCGTCATGAATGATGACAAGCCGATTTCCGGCGTGATGGTCGTCCTCGTGCCGGAGGAGATCTCCGACAACGCCAGCCTCTTCCGTCGCGATCAAAGCGACAGCGATGGAACGTTCACTCTGCCGGATATTGTCCCCGGACGATATACGGCAGTTGCCATCCGCAACGGATGGGACCTGGAATGGGGATCGGCCGACGTGCTGCGTCCCTATCTTGCGCACGGCACGCCTGTGCAGATCGGCGCTAAGCAGCAGCTCGACATCAAAGTTGCAGCGCAGTAGCCGATTCAGTTAGGACCTGTGGCCGTCCTCGGCCGGGTATTGCTTCAGACTTCGACGGGCCTGGTGAGGAGAGGAAACCCGCGTGAGGGCGCGCGTCGGTACGGGGATGGCTGCCTCATTACGCGAATTGTCGAATCTCGGCGATTACAATGTGCGCACCCGTTGCGCTTTGATCCGCAATGGCGAATTAACTTCGCGAGACAAATCCATGCAAGGAGAACGCGAACAATGAATCGCCGCGAGTTGTGCGTGGCAATGCCCTTTCTTGCGCTGGCCAGTTCCTGGGCGGCCAACGATCAGACTCTCACTTCCACCACGTTTCCCTTCGACGAACTTCAGAAGAAGGAAGCCGAGGGACACACCACGCGTCCAGTCGTGAACGGCAAGCTTTCGACTGGAGAGCATGTCGAGGTACACGAGACAATGCTCGCTCCCGGCGCGATGCCGCACGCGCCCCATCGTCACAAGCACAGCGAGTTCTGGCTCATCCGCGAAGGTACAGTTGAGCTGACCATCAACGGTCAAACACATCGTCTGGGGCCTGGCGGCGTGGGATTGGCGACCGGAAACGATCTGCACGGAATTAAGAACGTCGGCGACACGCCCGCGAATTATTTCGTGGTTGCAATAGGCGAAATGGGCTAGCTGAGATTGTGCCAACAGCCCGATGCGGATAAATCAGGTGATCGGGTCGTCAGATGAATCGGGCTCATCTGGTGATCTATAAATCTACAGGCTGACGCCGACTAAGCGGAATCTGCGCTGGTCCTGGATTGCATAGCTATTCCCGCCCGAGCTTGGCAAAAGACTGCGACCTCTAGTAGCTGCCCTTATTCCTCTGTTCACGCGATCCGCGTCGCATCGACGCAACTGCGTCAGATTTTCGAGTTTCTCAGATCACCCGATCACCCGATGGCCCGATCTATCCCACCCTTTGCTTTTCCTAAATCGATTGTCTTGCCAGTCTTGACAGTGACTGCGCTTCTCGGTGAACATGCTTTCCGCCTAAACAACTCTGTTTTCGCTGTACAAAACGGCCAGGAGGAGAGATGTCGGTTAGTAAGAGAGCCCGTACAGTTCTAAGTCTGATTGCGTGCGTGTTGTTGATGTCCGCAACCACAATGTTTGGTCAAGCCGTAAACGGCACATTATTGGGCACATTGACTGATTCGTCAGGCGCTGTGGTGCCCGGAGCCAAAGTCACCATCACCGAGCAAGGTACCGGGATCCCGCACACGACTGACACCAACGCCAGTGGAAACTACGTAATCCCGAATCTTCCGCCGGGCAACTACGACGTAACCTCCGAAGCTCACGGTTTCAAGAAAGTGACGAGAACTGGTGTCCGCCTGGATGTCAACCAGAGCGTCCGTGTGGACCTGACGATGGAGTTGGGTGCTGTCACCGAAACTGTGGAAGTCACGGGTGCTGTGCCACTGCTCAAGACCGATCGTGCCGACGTGAGCCAAAACATCGAGACGACGCAGTTGGAACAACTGCCGGTCGGCGGCGCCAATCGGAATTTCCAGAATTTTCTTGCTTTAGTTCCCGGTACCGACAAACCGCACCGCGATCACTCAGAGTTCTTCAATCCGCAGGACACGCTTTCTGTCGAGGTCAACGGCCAATCGCGCGAGTTCAACCAGCTTGCAATTGAAGGCGTGAACGATGACGAGCGAACCGGTCTCCTTCAGATCTACGTTCCTCCGGCCGAGGCGATTCAGACCGTCGATGTCACGACGAGCAACTACGCGGCAGAATTCGGGCGTGCCGGCGGCGCAGTCACCAACGTGATTCTGAAATCGGGCACAAACAATTTTCACGGTTCGCTGTATGAATTCAACCGCATCAGCGCTTTGCAGGCCCGGACCTATTTTCAGCGCACCGGTTCTGTACCTCGTACGACTTTCAACTACTACGGCGGCACCATTGGCGGCCCAATCATCAAGGACAAGACGTTCTTCTTCTTTGACCTGCTTCGTATTAACGACATCCGCGGTCAGTTCCAGCTGACACAGTTGCCGAACGATGCGTTCCGCAATGGAGACGTACGAGCGGCGATAACGTCCGGCAAATCGAATATCTACAATCCGTTCACGGGAAATGCGGACGGAACAGGGCGGGCGGCGATTTTCGCCTCATCCACTCCTGGGACAGCAACCATCCAGGGCCGGAACGGGCTCGTAGATGCTTACAATCCGGCGTGCACCGGAGCTCCAACGTGTACCAACATAGTTCCACTCGCAATGATGGATCCGATCTCGCTGAAGATCCTTGCACTCGTTCCGCACACGAATCTTCCGGGACTTACCAGCAACTATCAGGAAAACACTCAATTCAGAAAAGACAGTTTGTCGTTCGATACGAAGATCGATCACAACTTCAGCCAGAAAGATCGACTCGCGTTTCGCTTTAGCCGGGCGGTGCAGAACCCATTCCAACAACCGATGTTTGGCCTGGCTGGTGGTCCGATTGGATTCCAGGGCCCCGGCAACCAACACGAACAGAGCGGAGCGGTCAACGAAACGCATATCTTCTCTCCGACTCTCGTGATGGAGACGCGTGCAGGCATCAGCCACTATCGGAATATTGCAGTAACTTCAGATCACGGCTCAACTGCAACTACTGCCCTGGGAATTCCGGGCGCGAACTTGGATGCGTTCACCAGCGGTCTGACGCAAGTGACAATCCAGAATGGATTTGGCGATCCCTTTGTAGGGTATTCGGCTTCCCAACCATGGGATCGCGGCGAGACCAACATCGACGTCGTGAACAACTGGACGAAGATCAGCGGGAACCACACGTTCAAGTGGGGGGCTGATATCCGTCGTTTGCGTGATGACCTGGTGCAGGCCCAGACCTTCGGACCTCGCGGACATTTTACCTTTGGTACGGGCACGACCTCGCTCAACGGAGATACGAGTTGCTCGGGGAAAGCCTGTAGTTCCACGCAAGCCAACAACTTCGCTGCATTCCTGATCGATGCACCCACGCAGGTAGGCCGAGACATTTCTCTGGTATCTGGCTCGTGGCGTGAGACTGAGGCATTCTTTTTCGGTCAGGACACCTGGCATGCTACGCCGAAATTGACGATCGATGCAGGCTTGCGATGGGAGCTGTACCTGCCGGCAACTCCGAGCCGTCCAGGACGATACTCAAACTACGATCCTTCCACGAATCGATTGGTGCGTGCCGGTATCGATGGCAATCCTCTGAATCTTGGCCGCGAGACTTACTACAAGTACTTCGCTCCGCGTTTGGGTGTTGCCTATCGGCTTAGCGAGGAAACTGTGATTCGCGCCG
>DATEMI010000527.1:0-2073 GCA_035275665.1 Terriglobales bacterium
GGAGCCCGGCGGATTCAATTTCCCGCCTCACCCGTCCTCACCGTGGACGGCCCAGACTCAACCCGGCTGACTGCCAACCGTTTATCGTCGAGTTCATTTATATCACAGCACCTGCTTGCGTATGCAAGGGGTCGAGGTGACGTTTTTTGGTGCAGATGCCTGCGGAAAAACGGCGTTCGGCCATGCACAACGGAACCGGCGCCGGTAGGCGGTGGGGCAGCCGCGGTGTGTGCGGCTGCGGCCGTTTCCAAAGCTATCTTCAGTACCGTCTCGCTCGGAGCTCGCCTTTGAGGACCTCCGACCCACCGGCTACCGCCGCCGGTTCTGTCGCTTCTCGAAGCCGCAATCAGCACGAAATCCTCAGACCTCTCGCCACCACCACTCGCAAGTGACTCATCATTCACCAGTTACTTATCAACCGACCGCCAACCGCCATTTCCTACCCGACTTTTCCACGGGGTTACGCCGAGATTTCCACGGCGTTACCCCGAAATTTCCACGGGGTTACCCCGCGTTTTCCACGGCGTTACCCCTGCCCTGGTCGCTTTCGGAGCGCGGAGGCTTGCCTTTCGGTGCCTGAACCTTTTCATCCTTCTCCGCTTTCAACGTCGAGCCGGCGATCTGAACCCCACGGAACAACAGCGCCGCATCGCGAGCATCGACCTTTCTATCAATGATGTGCTCCATGATCTGCTTGACCGCAATCTGCACGCTCTCGCGATTTTCAAGCACCCCAATGCGCATCTTCTCTTTATTGAGTTCGGTATCCACGGCACGAGTATGGAAGACGCAGAACCACCTGCTCCCCACGGCCGGCGCCCGGCAAGGCTGCCCGTCCGACTTCAGCTGCGCGCATCGCGGAGCCCGATTCGCCTTCTTGAGCAGGCCGAGGTTCACCGCCCGACGGT
This sequence comes from Terriglobales bacterium, assembly GCA_035275665.1. Lineage (GTDB taxonomy): Bacteria > Acidobacteriota > Terriglobia > Terriglobales > Acidobacteriaceae > Gp1-AA112. Next base: position 909 of record DATEMI010000527.1, read on the forward strand.
TCGTCTCCATGCGCTTCTTCGCCTGGTCGATCTGCTCACCCAGTATCTCGACATGCGCCTTGAGTTGTTCTTTGCTGAGCGAATCCAGATCTACCTCTGCGAATTCGTACGTTTTCTCCTCACGCTCAAGCGACTGGATTTCGGCCTTCCGTTCTTCTAACCCTGGTTCTACTTTGGGCGCTGCATCTGAAGCTACGACCATCTCCTTGACCGGCTCTAACGAGCCCTGCGTCTCTGCCATATTCGCTTCGTTTTCGCCATCCATATTTCGGATGCTACCGCGGATTGGCAAAATGTCAAGAGTTTCACATCGGGAAGCGGTGAGCACGCTGATTGCCAAAAGACAACGGAACCGGCGGCGGTAGCCGGTGGGGCAGCCGCGGTGTGTGCGGCTGCGCACGACCATGCTGACTGCGCGTGCAACTCACTATGGGAACCTCGGACACGATCGCGACAAGTCGCGCTGTTCACTGACTCCGGCGCTGGGCTTGGTCGCGCAGCACCGCCCACCGCCTACCGGCGCCGGTTCTGTTACACTCTGCGCCCGATGGGCGACTCGGTTCCTCTGGCTTACTTCATCACTTTTCGTACGTACGGCACCTGGCTGCATGGCGACGAACGAGGCGCGGTTGATCGCTTTCACAACTACTACGGAACACCATGGATTCCACCCGATCAGGATTGGCGCACGCGCAACGAGCGAATACTCAATCACGATCCTGTCACGCTGACCGACTCACAACGCAATTCCATCGATCACGCCATCCGGCAAACGTGTGAGATGCGCAGTTGGCTGCTTCGAGCACTCAACGTGCGCACTAATCACGTTCACGTGGTGCTATCGGCGGATAGCAATCATCCCGATCGAATCTTGAACGCGTTGAAGGCGAATTCGACGAGTCGGCTCAGGAATGATCGAGACTGGTCGCGAGTATCCAGTCCATGGTCGGAGGGCGGGAGCAAACGCTATGTGTGGACCGAAGTGGGACTGGAGCGCGTGATCGATTACGTAGTGAACGGCCAGGACGGTCCCGTGCCCAAGCTCGACTGAACCGGCGCCGATAGGCGGTGGGGCAGCCGCGCTTCGCGGCTGCGCATACGTGGTACTTTGCTCGAGCTATGGCGTTTCGATTCCCAACTTGCTTGGAGCGATTACATTCTCGTG
>DATEMI010000528.1:0-13621 GCA_035275665.1 Terriglobales bacterium
CGAGCCGCGCTCTTCCACCCAGCCATCGAAGTCTTTAGCAGTAATCCGATTGGGCCAGGAAAACACTGCATTGGATGGCTCGAGAATTTCCATTTTCGAATGCTCGTCGGTTACTTCCTCCGGATTCGATCCCATCTTGTATGGATACGGTCCATAGTCGTGGTCGTATTCCGGCGTGTTGTACTGCACGATCACCACGCCGCCGTTCTTTACGTAGTCGAGAAGACGTCCGTTATAGGTCTTGAGGTCTTCGCGGACGGCGTAAGCACGCACGCCGAGGATGATGGTATTGAATCGCGACAGATCGCCGCTGGCCAGGTCTCCCGACGAAAGGAAGTGAACGTTAATTCCCAAATTGGTCAGCGACTGCGGCACATCGTCGCCTGCGCCTACGATGTAGCCAACATCGAGTCCGGGAGCAACTTTCACGTCCACGCCGGTGGTGCGGTAGGAAGAAGGCCGGTACAAGTTGTAGGGACGCAGTCCGGGATATCCAGTTGTGTGGTATCCCTCCTTATAGTCGCGGCCGTTGTAGCTGGCGACGGCCGTGAGTGTGTAGGGCTTCTGTTCGATTCGTCCGGGCGCGACATGGAACTTGAGACTCTGATCGTCACCGTCTTTCGCGGTTGAAAAATCTTGCTGAGCCGCGTTCCAACCGGCAGGAAGATCGAGCTTGACTGTCCCTTTCGCCGGTCCTTTTACGTTACTGTGCACGGTCACAGTCAGATCAAATGCTTTGGCGTTCAGCGGCACGATTCCCGCAGTGGGCGAGATCGCAACAGAAATCGCCGGAGCTACGATCACCGGCTCCAGCACGGTACCAGGTCCGGTCACTCGTTTTACTGACTGCACCACTTGCGAGAGTTCAAACGGGGTTCCGTCGTAGCTGAACTTCACTTTCGCTGACAGGGGATACGGCGCAAGCGGCATGTTGAGGTATTGCGGCTGATCGATGTTGTAGTACGGCTGCTCGATGTCAGGACGGCTGAAGTATGGTCGCGTGTAGCCGGCGTTCTGCGGAGCATTTACGGCAAACCGCAAATCCATCGACTGATTTGATTTCAATGTGCCCTGAGTCTGGCCCTCCGGCGCAACGTTCCACTGCTCGCCTTGAGGAGTTTCAAGGGAAACGCTCTCGATCGCGACAGAAAGATCCGTCGGGTTGGTCGTATGAACCTTCACCCAAAACTGCTGGCCCGGAATGGCGACCTGGAACGTCTCTGGATTGCGGAAGAAACGAGCAAATGGGCCAGTCGGTTCCTTTTCAGGAGCGAGCGTGGCAAGCACCGAAATTCCAAGCGACTCCGCAAGAGCGTTCTCGAATTGGACCTGCTTCACCTTGAGTTCATGAGCGATGTCGTATTTCGACTCTTCACTCAAGTCGCTTGCGTTGACTTTGTCCAAAAGATCGTTGGTGCTCTTGAGTCCATCGGCCAAAGCGCCGGCGACGGCTTCAGGATGTTGCGCCGAGAAATCATGAAGCGCCTTTTCCACCGACGTATTCATTTGCGCAAGGCCCTGACTGAGGAATGATGCATCGCCACCTTGCGCGAGGCTGGTGATGCCGGCGAGCGAAACGTCGATGCCGTCGAAGAAGGTCGATTCCTTTTCGGGAACCGAGACTAGCGACGCGAAGCGATGGTACGGACTCATCTGCTCTTCGGCGGGAGCCATTCCCGTACCGCCGTTCTGCGAGCGCTGGTGACCAAGACCAAGCCGAGACACTTGCTCGTACGTGAGGCCAAGCAACGGGTTGTAGTCGCCTTCGGGAATCCCAACGGCGGTCGACAGCTCGCCCTTAACAACGGTGCCGTTGGTGTAGTTGTTGAATTCCGCGGGATAGTATTTTCCGTCGGCGTAATCATAGATTCCCTTTTCGGTAATTCGGGCGAACGGCACCCGGGCGTAATCTTTTACCGGCTTCCAGGGCTTTAAGCCTTCTTTCAGTTGTTCAGGAAACATCGCAGGATCGCCTGCGGCTTTGAAAGCTTCCTGGGCCATCTGCCCGGCGGTTTGGTGATTGCCATGGCCGTCGGTGCGGCCACCGACAAAGACGGAGGTGATCACCAGTGGCCGGGTCATGCGCACCACGCGCACAACATCGGCAAGCACGCGATCGTGCCCCCAGTTCTGAAGGCTTTCATCTTTGGTTTTGGAAAAGCCGTAGTCGATGACGCGCGTCCAGTACTGCTGGGTGCCGTAGTACTGGTCGGCGGCGAGCAACTCTTCGGTTCTGACGAGACCGAGCGCGTCGAAGTAGTCGGAGGACATGACATTCGCCCCGCCCTCGCCGCGATTCAAGGTCAGGAGCGCCACGCGCGCTCCCTGGCCGCGGGATTCGTAGGTCAGCATGCCGCCGTCTTCATCATCGGGATGCGCAGTGACCATCAGCAGGCTGGCACGCGTATGCAGCTTTTGTAAGCTCTGCCACAGCGCCGCTGTTCCGCGATCGAATTCAATCGGCTGGGCACTGGTCTCCGGAGCAGACGTTGCCCGAGTAGGAGATTGTGCGTTTGCTCCGCCGATAAACAGGGATGAAACGAGTACACTTGCGACAATTGCGATGAAGAAAACGGAGAAATGCTGCCATCGTAGTCTCATGAAGCTCCTTGCATCGCAGGCGAGACTGGAATTTTCGCGCCGAGCGGTGCTCGCTGGAATCGATTCAACAAAAGCAACGGAATTGTACGGCGCAGGTTAGCAGATGCCAAAACGTTTTGGTAAGCGGGATGCGTTTGCGATAACCGTCAGCGGGCGATCACGTCTATGGAGTGCATCAGGGAAAAGTCTTGACAGTGAGAATTTAGCCGTTGTTAGATGTGAACCCATCTGACCGAATCGTTTCGACACTTTCACGCCAGGAGAGCGAGTTTGCCACGGCTGGGCTCCTGGTAGACCATGATTCGATCGCAAGGGATCGAAGACAAGAGGCAAATGCAAGACAGCAGGAGGCTGCTATGAACTCTCGCTCCGGATTCAAGAAGGCCGTTCTCGGTAGAGCTTTGGCGCTCAGTTTTTTAGCTCTTTGCGCTCTTCCCGCACTCGCCCAAATCGATCGCGGCGCAATCGTCGGACGAGTAACCGACGCGTCCGGCGCGGTTGTGCCCAAGGCCACAGTTGTCGTCACCAATAAGGACACTGGGGTTGCGGTCACAACCACCACCAACGACATCGGCGACTATCAGGTTCTGGCGCTGAACCCGGGAACATATTCGGTGAAAGTGAGCGCACAGGGATTCGACAGCGTCCTGCGCGACAACATCACTCTCCATGTGCAGGATCGCCTGTCGATCGAGATGATTTTGAAGATCGGATCGGTGAACCAGGAAGTGGTAGTTACCGGGGCCGAGCCGCTGCTGCAGACTGAATCCGCCGATGTGGGAAATGTCGTCGATACCAGACTGGTGAACGACCTGCCGCTGAACGGCCGTCGTTATGCCGACCTCGCGCTGCTCGAACCGGGAGTGCAAAAGTTTTATTCGGCCAACAATCCTGCGCCCGATCGCTTCTCGGTAAACGGCAATCTCGAAACTCAGAACAACTTCCTGCTGAACGGAATCGACAACAATTCATTCTCCGAAAACCTGCAGGAATTTTCCGTGCAGGTGGTGCAGCCTCCGCCGGACGCCATCCAGGAATTTCGCGTGCAGACCCGAACCTACTCCTCCGAGTTCGGAAACTCCGCCGGCGCGGTGATTAACGCCACTATCAAGTCGGGGACAAACAACTACCATGGCAATTTGTTTGAGTATGTCCGCAATAGCGTGTTCGATGCCACTCCCTGGATCCTCGGTAGAAGTAACAATCCCAAAAAAGGTCGCTTCACGCAGAACCAATTCGGCGGTACCTTTGGCGGTCCGATCATCAAGGACAAAACATTCTTCTTCTTCGACATGCAGCGGTTCACCAGCCGGCGTTCGACTCCGATTCAGAGCACAGTGCCAACTCCGCTGATGAAGCAAGGCAACTTCACCGAGCTTCCGAAGGCATTAGCCGATTCTCCTGTCGCCGGACAGAGTGGCTGCGTGGTCGGAAATATTATCCAGGCAAAGAGCTCCAGTGGGCAGACCTGTATTGATCCAGTCGCAGCAAAGCTGGCAGCGTTGTTCCCGGATCCGAACTTTACTCCCGCGGGCTCTCAGCCCCTGGGCACACCAGGAAGCTGGACCGGCAGCTCGAATTATCTATTCTCTGCCGTGGTACCGAACGACGTGTATTCGCTGGATGGACGCGTTGATCACACGTTGAATCAGAACAATCATATTTATGGCAGCTACAGTTACTACCACGTAAATCGTCAGGATCCGACCTGGACCGGCGACCCGACGGTCGGCAACGGCAACTTCGCGACGCAGTACCGCACGCACACACAATTGGTTTCGCTCGGTTGGACCCGCAATCTCTCCAACTACCTGCTTAACGATGCGCGCTTCGGATTCAATCGGGACTACGCGCATAGCGATCCCGTCGGTGTGACATTGGGCAAATCACTTGCGCCAACCTTCGGGTTGAACGGCATCCCCCAGAGTCCGAACACGGCGGGTCTTCCTCCCATTGAAATTTCAGGATTGACCCGTCTGGGAACATCGCCTTGGCGCCCCCAATACCAAATCTCGCAGGCGTGGAATTTGATCGAGAACCTAAGCTGGTTGAAGGGAAGCCACAGCTTCAAGTTCGGTTATCAGTATCTGCGGCGCAGCGACAACTTCCTCGACATCAGAGCTCCGCAGGGCGAACTGCAAATCAACGGCATCTACACCTACGCGAACAACAACATGGGATTACCTGATTTCCTGCTGGGCGACGTCGATGCCACGCATTTCACTACGCCGCTGGTGGTTCACTACTATCAACCCGGGCACTCGTTCTATGCGATGGATACTTGGAGAGCCACTTCAAAGCTGAACCTCACGTATGGCGTGCGCTACGAGCTGTTCGCCCCGTTGCTTGATCGCCAGAATGCGACTTCGAACTTCACGCCAACGAACGGCGGAGGAATCGTCACGGCTGCCGCCAACGCTTCGGGCTGGGCGAATCGCGCGCTCATCAATCCTGACAAGAACGATTTCGCGCCGCGCGTCGGCGTTGCCTATCAGCTCACCAAGAAGATGGTGGTACGCACCGGATATGGCGTCTTCTACCAGCACTTCAATCGCATTGGATCCGAGAGCCTGATCCAACTGAATCCTCCGTTCCTACAGGACATACAGCTCAACCAGAACATTGGCAGCTCAACTCCGATTTATCAGCTCAAGAACGGATTCCCGATCAGCACATTCACCGGCACTGCGCTTGATCTCACCAAGATTCAGCTCCGCGCGCAAGATCCGAACCAACGTTCGAGCTATGTCGAGCAAGCCAGCTTCGGTCCAGAGTACGAAATGTTCCAAAATACGGTGCTCTCCGCGACTTATGTCGGCAATTGGGGACGCAAGATGAATCGACTGCAGAATGCCAATCAGGGACTGATTACGGGCCTTGACGGTGCGTGTCCGATCGTGCAATTCCCGTATGCCAACCTGAATACTACGTCTCGGATCGATACGCTGCAGCCAAGCGGGAAATGCAGTCTAGGTAGCGCTCAGCACGCGTTCCTCGAGCTCGCAACAAACAACGGCAGCACCGACTACAACGGCCTGGAACTCTCACTGCGTCGCAGAATGGCCAAGGGCTACTCGTATGCCCTGAACTACACGTGGAGCCATGGCTTGGCGAATTTCGGCGACAACCTCACCGCTGGTCCCTTGCCGCAGAACACGTACAACTACGCCGCGGAAATGAGCAATTCCATTTTGGACATCCGCCATCGCTTCGTCGGTAACTTCACCGTCGATCTGCCATTCGGCAAAGGTCGAGCGTTTCTGAACAGCGGAGGCATCGCCGACACGATCGTTGGGGGATGGCAGGTGAACGGGATCGTGAGCCTGCAAACCGGCAGCCCGTTTAGCGTTACTGGTTCGGATAACAGCTTTACCGGTTCGAATCACTCCGCGTACGCAAGCTGCATCGGCGACCCGTTTGCCGGAGCATCGAGCTCGCCTGATGCCTATACGACGACCGGGTCCTTTCTGAACCGCGCGGCATTCACGAATCCCGGAACGGGAAGCTTTGGCACCTGCCGCCCGCGCGGATTCCATGGGCCTGGTATTGAAGATACGGACTTGAGCCTGTTCAAGCAGTTCAAGATGTCGGAGCGCTACTCGCTGCAGTTCCGAGCCGAATTCTTCAACGCCTTCAATCACCCAAACTTTGCAAATCCTAATGCGAATATCAACTCCTCGAATTTCGGTAAAGTCACCAATACACTTGCTCCCATTTTGGGAGCCGACTCAGGCGGGCCAGGAGACCCGCGCGAGATTCAGCTGGCGTTGAAGTTGTATTTCTAGCTGCAGTCATCAATATCGCAGGAAAAGAGCCGGGTTAATTCCCGGCTCCTTTTTTTGTTCCCGTTTTTAGTCGCGGTCTTTTAATGGTGCGACATTGCCCGCCTAACAGCGCCTCTTCTCGACTAGGTGTCTCTTTTGAGGCGCATGGTTCCTTCCTTGGGAAACGGCATTCCCCACCCTTTGCAGGTTAGCGCCTAAGTTATAGTGCCTTAATCACTTAGCCGCTGCTTCGTCATCATCCAGATGACAAGGCTGGGCGCCACCTCGCACAACGCAGAAGTCGACAAAAATTGTTATGCGGGCTGTTGCCGGAGGACATGCCCTTCCGGCTTTTTAAAGCAGATGCTCCCCCAAAAACCTGTTTGGAATTTTGGCTCCGGTTGCTATCGTCGCATCATAGGTAACCATTAAGATGTCAGTGAAGGTTACTGTTTATTGATTGGGGGTTTCCCGCTATGAAGAAGTCATTTCGATTGCTTGTTGGAACGATGATCCTAGGAATCGCGGTTGCTGCCGCCACAGTTTCGCAGACTCGACCAGCCTCGGCTGGTGGGGATCCGGTACCCGCATGTCCTCCGGGCGGATGCTTAATCAACTAAGTCGCGCTGAGGCTCAGCGAAGCTTTACTTTCTACTTGAAGATGGGCCGGGCGAAGGATATCCTCCTCGCAAGCGAACCCGACCATGCCCGGCCTTACATTTCAAGCGATTGTGATATGGTCGTCCTGCCCGATACTGCAGTTGTTGTGTGTCTACCTGCTGTATCGCCGCAAGTTGCTCAAGCAATTTGCGTTTCTTGCTTCCTATCTTCTGTTCCTCACGCTACTGAATGCGATTCGCTTTGTCTGCTACAGCGAATTTGGTTTGTCTTCCTGGACCTATTATTCGGTGTATTGGGTCGGGACTGCACTGGCAAACATTGCTGCCATCGCCGTGTTGTATGAACTTTTCTGCGCGGCTTTTAGGCCTTTCACGGGCCTGCAGGACTTGGCCAAGATCGTATTCAAGTGGGCTGCTGGATCTATTTTGTGCGTTGCCTTCGTTGTGTTCATCAGCAATGCAGCATCTGCCGGTGGCGCGCCATTCCATTGGTTGACGCTCAGCATTCATGATTTCGAGCGCACCGTCAGCCTGATGGAGTGTGCTTTATTAATCTTCCTCTTCGTCGGATCTCAGCACCTCGGCCTTTCGATGAAGAACCGAGTATTTGGTTTCGCGCTGGGATTCGGATTCGACGCGCTGTGGCAGCTTCTCGTGTTCAGTATATTGATGAATCGGGTGACTAAGATTCCGCTCGGATCAGAATTACTGCCCGTCGGGTACTACGTCTCGCTGTTGATCTGGATGGTATATCTCGCGAAGCCAGAACCTTCACGCGAATCTGTCCACATACCTCTTACATCTCCGTTATTGCGCTGGAATGAGATCGCCCTGCAGATGGGCCACACTGGCGGGAAATTAGCCGTTCTGAATCCAGAGCCATTCATGCCTCAAGTTGAGCGCCTGGTTGAGCGAGTCTTGACGAGAGAGTTTGTAGAACGTCGCCGTGCGCAGTCCCACGCCGCGAGCGAATAGCTCACACATTAGAATCGGTACGTAGAGCGCACTTCAGGAAAACTTCGCGAGAATACTGAGAAGAGTACGGCTACCCGCACGTAATCGCACACCCCGCACCGGTCAGGCTTGCTCATTCGCTTCGATCAAGCGAGTAGCTCACGAAGCGTTGAACTGCCGACACCTTCTTATTCAGTCCGTAGCGCTTGCATGACATCCACTCTCGCCGCGCGTGCCGCCGGCAGCAAAGATGCCATTACGGCAGCTGCAAGCAACACGAGCGCTGACGCTATCAGTGGCAGCGCGCTTGGTTTCTGAAGATCGAAGAGATAAGTTCCTGCGACGCGAGATAAGACACCACCAAGAATGGCGCCACCTATCAGCCCGATGGTTGCAATGATGGCCCCTTCAGTGATCACCCCGAGCAATAGATCGCGAGGCTGAGATCCCAGCGCCAGGCGGATGCCAAATTCCCGAATGCGTCCGCTCACGGAAAAAGCTAAAACGCCGGCGACTCCGACGATCGCGATGGTCAGCGCAACCGCTGCGAATCCGCCGAAGACGAAGGTATTCAAGCGGTCAGGTGTGAGCACTTCGGCGCGGACATCGTCGAGCGTGGCCGCGTGTTCGACCGGCTGATCCGTAGACAAATTGCGAATGATTCGTGTTACAGGCGGCACCAGCGCATATGGGTCAGTGTGCGTATGAATGAACACTCGGCCACCCAGAATGAGTCCCTGCTGGAATGGGGAATAGACCGTAAGGGTCGGCTCGGCGACGAGGTGTTCGTCGTCAATATCCGCTGCCACACCGATAATTCGCCGGGGCGCAGGCGTGATACCGATGAACTTCATCACCGGATCGGTCCACATGATGTGGCGATTGATCGGGTCCTGATTTGGGAATATGCGCTGGGCCAGCGTTTGGCTGATGATCACAACGCTGTCTGTCTCCTTGCGATCGAGGTCGTTGAAATCGCGTCCGGCGAGGATGGGAACTCGCAAGGTCGAGAAGAATCCGGGGGAGATGGTTCGGAGCTGAGCGCGAGGGCCTTCTTCGCCCGGCGACTCAGTGTGGCCTTCAGCGGCGAACGTGAATCCTGGACCGAACGCGCCGGCGTCCCGCCATGGAACCTGCAGGCCGAAAGCGACATTGTCCACGCCGGGAAGAGCCTGAATGCGTCGCATGGTTTCCTGATAGAAATCGATCACTTGCTCCGGCGTCTTTCCGTACGAAACCGCAGGGACATTGATCGCGAGCACGTTGTGAGTGTCGAATCCGGACTGCGCATTGCGCAATGAGAGCAGAGTCTTGAGCAGCATGCTCGCGCCGGCCAGCAGAATGAACGATGCGGCGATTTGGGTGATAGCGAAGGCGCGCAGCCGCTTCGTCGTGTTGCCGGTAATGCGCACACTGCCGGTGGTAAGGCCAATTCCCTGTGAGGTATTGGCCAATGGAAGGCGGGGCACGAATGCGAGAATCACAGCTGCGATCAGAGCGAGCCCGGCACTCACCCAGAGCATGCTCGAATCGACCGTTAAATCGAGCGCGCGCACGGAAAACTTCGAAGCATAGCGAGCGAGCACCGCGACCATTGGCCGCGCACTGATGATTCCGAGTGTCGCGCCGGCCACGCACAGAATGAGGCTCTCGCAAAGCAGCGTCCAGCGTAGCGCCCGGTTGCTGGCGCCGAGTGCGGCGCGAATCGCCAGTTCGCCTTCGCGGCGGACGGTGCGAGCCAGAATTAGATTCGCAACATTGGAGCAGGCGATTACAAACACAAGCGCTGAAGCAATCAGCAGCACCAGCAGCACGGTGCGAGCGCGAGAGGTGATCTGGTCGCGCAACATTCGTGCTTCGATGCCGACGTTTGATTTGCGCGGATAATCTGCCGGATGCTCCTTCATCATGGCTTCATGCACGCTCGTCAGTTCTGCGCGCGCCTGATCGAGGGTGACTCCCGGAGCGAGACGTCCGAAGAGTTCGGTCATGCGGTGGACGCGTCCCGTGACCATCGTCGCCGACAAGTGATGTGGACTTGTCACGATATTGCCGATGATCTCAGTCTGGGTGGGATACGGAACCGAAGGTTCCAGCACTCCGACGATCGTCGCTGAACGTGTGCCGATCGAATCCAGCCGGATGGTCTTGCCAATCACGGTCGGATCGCTTTTGAGGGCGGTTGTCCAAAAACGATAAGTAAGCACCACCGCGCCCGGGGCGTTCGGACCATCATCGTGCTCGTCGAGCAAGCGGCCAAGCACAGGCTTCAGTCCGACAACGTCGAAATAAGAGCCGCCGACGACGCCTCCGCGCACCACGCGAGGTTCGCCCAATCCGATCATGGTGAAGCCCATGGTGGAGAAGTCACCAAATTCGCTGATCGTCTTTACGCGCGCTTTCAGGTCCTGAATCTCCGGCACGGAGAAGGTAGTGTTTTCGACCCCGAGGCCCCGGGCGCTCTGGCGGATGTAGATCAGTCGATCCTCGCCGCGGTTGACGAGTGGCTTAAGGAGAACTCCGCGAACAAGGGTGAAGATCGCCGCATTAGCGCCAATGCCGAGCGCCAGCGTGAGAACTACCGTGACGGAGAGTCCTTTAGCCCGCATCAGCGAACGCGCCGCAAACTTCAGGTCCTGGAACATCACTCCTGGGTTGAGTGTCATAGCTGGATCTCCATGGTCGACTTGTTCACTGATTCGACGTTTGCTTCAATGCGTTTCGACAAGTGTCTGCCGGGAATCAAACGGAACAATAGATATGCGCGTGCAGGTTTTCGTCCCGCTCAACGGAATTGCAAGTAATTGATTTCAGGAACTTAGTCTCATTTTGCACATGAAGTCAATGTGCAGCCTTGTTCGCTGCCGGGGAACTCTGTTCGAAAACGCACACCAGGTTGGTCGGGGTCGGCATATCCGGGACTGTCCAAACATTCAACGCAGCTGCTTTGTCGAGAGAATCAGCAGTCTGAAGCTCCAGTATGACGTTCCGTTCTGGTACCGGGTGAGTTGATTCAGAGCGTCGAATTCGATACAAACGAACCTGCAGTCTCCTCTGTAATGAGTCAAAGCGGAATTCCAGCATCTCACCCGAGGCGTACAGTACTGCTCGCCGATGACGATCCGATCGTGCGCGAGGTCGTGCGCGCCAGGCTCTCTGCACATGACGAGTTTCAAGTGATCGGTGAGGCCGAAGACGGCCGGGCCGCGCTGGAACAGGTGGAGAGACTGCATCCCGATGTTCTTCTGCTCGATTTACTTATGCCCAATCTGCCGGGGATTGAGGCCCTGCAGGAGCTGTCATCTAAACGCAGTCAGGGGCACACAATTGTCTTCAGCTCCGCCGCAGGACCGCCACAGATCGTTCAGGCTCTTCAGCTGGGCGCGCGTGGCATTCTGAGCAAAAATCGCATTGGCGATCTTGGAGCGGCATTGCGGGCCGTGATTTCAGGAAAGTATTGGGTGGAAGATCGCGAGGTGTCGGACATAGCTACGCTTTTGCGCGAGCTTTCGAACAAACTCGGCAATAGCGATTCCCGCCGCAACTTTGGCCTCACTCAGCGCGAGATTGAAGTGATTGGGCTGGTGACTGAGGGATGCAGCAATCGTGAAGTAGCTTTGCGGCTGACTATTACCGAGGACACCGTGAAGCGTCACCTGACCAACATCTTCGACAAGGTCGGGATGTCCACGCGGCTGGAATTGGCGTTGTTCGCCCTTAAGAACAGGCTGATCGTAGGACAAGCCGGTGGGCTGTAGAGCTGCCTTTGGGGCTCAGACTAAGCTCGCGAACCGGCATTTCTGAGGATCGAATCCGTACGCGGACATCACTCGTTCTACGACGGCGATATACCTCTCCATCAAGACAGGCATTTGGGCTGAGCTTGTGAGAATACCTTGCTCGCAATGTGTATTGGCCTGAGGCACAGAAGCGTCGTTTCGCAAGTAACACACTTTAGTAATCCCGGGCTCTCACGCCTATCCCACTTGAGTGGCATTCAGCGCACGGGCCGGTTTTCCTACTCTTATCAGAGGAGAATCGTCGTGAGGCAATTGAGGCGGAGCTTTGCGTTGCCCGTGCTGATGCTAATCGTCGGCTGCTGCCTGCTGTGCTTCTTCGCGCCGTGGCAGCAGGTGCATCCCTCCGACGCCTCACTGGTTCACTTTCTTGGTCGCGCTGCCATTTGGACACATGCCTACGATGCGGTGCCCGGGGCAAGGCTCGACAGCTTCGAGCTTGTGCTGGAGACTACCGTGCTGTTGTCTATTTCTGTATTGGTCGGACTCTCGCGCGAGAGCACGGCCAAGAGGGAAACCTCGTAGCTGGTTCTAGCTTCATTTCGCTTCGATACAGCCGCTATTTCGCAATACAATCGACAATACCGTGCCGATGAAGCGCACCGTCGAAAAGACGGTTCTTACGGGATTTGTTATTGTGCTGGCTCTACTCGGCATGGTGGGAGTCGTGTCACAGCGCACGATTCATGGCCTCATCGATGACAGCCAGTGGGTAAACCACACCCACGAGGTGCTGGAGCTCCTTCAGCGCGTTTCGTTTCAGATTACTCAGGCGGAAGCTTCCGTTCGCGGATTTGTCATTACCGCAAATTCAGGTTTTGAATCGCAGTATGCACTCGATCGCAGCGGCATCGAGCCTCTGCTATCGGAGCTGAAGGTTAAGACCTCCGACAATCCATCAGAGCAGGCGAAGCTCCTGCAGCTTGACTCCATTGTTCGCGAACGGTTCGCAGGTCTTGACGATGCTATCCAAACGCGCAAAGTCGGCGGCTTGCCCGCCGTTCTTGCGTTATCCAGAAATAACCGCGGACTAATTTTAAGCGCACGGATAACAACTGTAATTGGCGAGATGCGCAACGAGGAGAACGGGCTTTTGGCGGAGCGTAACCAGCGAGAGCGGGAAAGTTCACGCCGCGCCTTCTTTGTGGTGCTCTTCGCCGTGATGCTGGGGATGACAGCGGTTCTGGCTTCCGTGTTTCTGGCTTTTCGCGATCTCACACGGAGGCGTGAAGTCGATCGTCTCAAATCGGAGTTCGTCTCGGTCGTCAGCCATGAGTTGCGCACCCCCTTAACTTCCATTTATGGTTCGCTCGGTCTGCTCTCTTCAGGGCTGCTTGGCAGTGAAAAAGGGAAGAGGATGCTGGAAATTGCGGTGAATAACACCGACCGGCTCATCCGACTGCTTAATGACATTCTCGATATCGAGAAGCTCGAATCGGGCGTGACGCAATTAAGTCGTACGCTCTGCGATGCCGGCGACCTGATTCGCCGTTCGGCCGAAGTGATGAAGGCCATGGCCGAAGAGCACAAGGTTACGATCCACGTGTCGGAAGCAAAGGCAACCATCGACGCCGATTGTGACCGCATCCTGCAATGCCTTACGAATCTTTTGAGCAACGCGATCAAATTTTCCGATCCGGGAAGTCAGGTTTGGATCAAAGCAACAGTCGCCGGCGACGACGCCCAATTCGAGGTGGCGGATCGCGGCCGCGGTATTCCCACCGAAAAACGTGAGAGCATCTTCGAGCGTTTTCAACAGGTGGATGCCTCCGATTCTCGCCGTAAAAGCGGTACCGGTTTGGGACTCGCGATTACCCGCAGCATTGTTCTCCAGCATGGCGGACGCATTTGGGTCACCGGCGAACTGGGAAAAGGCAGTTCGTTC
>DATEMI010000529.1:0-3681 GCA_035275665.1 Terriglobales bacterium
TCAATGCCCAGCTTCTCGACCTCGGCTGCGATGTCGAAGATGTTGTAGCCTTCAGGAACGGTGAGGACGCGGGCGTAGGTGTCGCCATGAGCGATTCTGTTGTAGATGTTGCTCAGCGTGTCAGGATGATCGAAGGCGTACTCGCCGGCTTTGAGCGAGCGATGCCGGTACAAATGCACTAGAAGAAACGCCCACCGGCTGCGAATTACTCCTGCCTGTTTCAGCTCTGTGGCGATGTGTCGCGCCGATGATCCATTCCTGAAATCCACGAACGTCTGCTGCGAGGGTCCGGCGGGCAGCACATACACGAATCCGACCCAGAGCACCACTGCGACCAGCCCGACAATGAACCACGCAAACAGCTTACGCATTCTCAAATTTTAGATTCATTTCAGCCCCAGCAGGCTCACCGAATCCAGCCGCTAAATTCCGTTGGTACAAGTCCCGCAGTTACACGATTGCACAATGCGCAGTTCAGCAGTACACTCTTGCGCATAACTGAAAGGCTCTAGTAAATCGATTTATGAATAGATCCTGCCCGTGCTTTTGCCGTTCTGCTTTTCGTGTGTTTGTCTTTGTGTCCGTCGCGGCGCTCTGTGCCGGAGCGGATGATGCCATTCCCCGTGCAGCTTGGCGCATTCCAATCGGCCGACCGCCTGCGAATCCTGGCGGAACTAAGCCCGAGCTCGTGAATCAGAACATTGACGACGGCTATTGGCAAGGCGCTCCGGTCGGAGGATTCGGAGCGGGAACCTTCTCGCGCTCTTATCGCGGACACTTCGAGCGCTGGCATGTGAAGGCCGGCGTTCACAAATATCAGGATGTTCCATCAAATCAGTTCGCGGTCTTCGTTCAGCGCGAGGGCGAGAAGCCGATGGCAGAAGTGCTTGCCACTGGCAAGCCTCAGGGCGGCGCGCTTGCCGCGTGGAATTGGAGCTATCCGACAGGCGCGGGCGACTATGCGGCGCTGTATCCAAAATCGTGGTTTGCGTATCGCTCTTCCGAATTGCCGGTGAATCTCACGCTGGAACAGTTCTCTCCAGTTCTTCCCAACAATTACAAGGAGAGCAGTTATCCGGTCGCGATCTATAACTGGTTCGCGCAGAATCCGAGTGACAAGCCGGTCACAGTATCCATTCTTTTTTCGTGGACGAACATGGTGGGTTGGTTCCGTGACGAGCTGCCGAATTTCTCGGGCGCACTCAACAATCAGAACAAAAACTTCTATCGCTCTGAGCAGATTCGCGGCGGAAACATGCAGGGCATCGTCTTCGATCGTTTGCGCAATGGGGCGGTTCAGGACGAGTGGGACGGGCAATTCGCGATTGCTGCGCTAGCCGGCTCGCGCGTCGAGATTTCCTACATCACGAACTGGTTTCCGTTTGGTGGGGGCCAGGAAGTCTGGAAGCCGTTTTCTGAATCAGGACGTCTGCCGAATTGGGCTCCGAACGTCGCCAGCTCGGGCGAGCCGATGGCGGCAGCGATCGCCGTGCGCGTCACGCTTGCTCCGAACGAGAAGAAGCTTATTCCCATGGCGCTCTCGTGGGACCTTCCCATTGTGGAATTTGGAGGCGGACGGAAATGGCTCCGTCATTACACGCAATTTTTTGACGTATCGGGAACGAACGCCTGGGAGATCGCCAGAACTGCGCTTGAGAACGACCAGAACTGGAGCGCGCAGATCGATGCGTGGCAGAGTCCGATCGTCAACGACGACTCAAAGCCGCTCTGGTACCGCGGTGAGCTGTTCAACGAGCTCTATATTCTCGCTGATGGGGGCACGATGTGGGGACACGAGCTGCATGGGCTCGGAAATCCGAAGCATCCATCAGCCAAGCTCGCCGACAGCTTCAGCTATCTCGAATGCTTCGACTACAAGTATTACGGCACGTCTGACGTGCGCTTCTACGGCTCATTTCCTCTCGTTAAGTTCTGGCCGGAGATCGAGAAGCAAGAGATGCGCGAGTACACCGACACCATTCCCGAAAGCAATCCGCAGGAGTACGTCTGGGCGTGGAAAGCCGAGCACACGCGCAGCCTGACGCTGATGCCGCGGAAGACCGCCGGTTCTGCTCCCCACGATCTTGGGTCTCCAACCGAAGATCCATTCGTCAACGTGAACCAGTACAACTATCAGGACGTCTCCAATTGGCGCGACCTGAACAGCAAATATGTGTTGATGGTGTGGCGCGACTACGTCTTCAGCGGATCGAAAGACACTGAGTTCCTGCGCTACACCTGGAGTGCGGTGAAGCTGGCAATGGAGCATCTGCGCCAGTACGACAAGGATGGCGATGGACTGATTGAGAACGGCGGCTTTCCCGATCAGACCTACGACAACTGGGTTGCGCGAGGAGAGAGCTCCTACAGTGGGAGCCTGTATCTGGCGGCCTTGCGAGCGACCGCCGAGATCGCGCGCAAGATCGGCGACAACGCAACGGCAAATAGTTGCGACGACCTCTTCAAGCGCGCGCAAGAAGCCTTCATCAAGAAGTTGTGGAACGGCACGTACTTCAACTACGACGTCGGCAGCGATTACAAGACCGATATCATGGCCGAGCAGCTCGCAGGGCAGTGGTACGCGAACTTGACAGGGCTGGGCGATCTGGTGCCCGCCGAGATGCGGCGCTCAGCGCTCAAGCACGTTTTCGATTACAACGTGATGAAATTCCAGAATGGAACCATGGGCGCGATCAATGGCATCGCAGCCGATGGGAGCGCGCTGCACGAAAACGAGCAGGTAGAAGAAGTCTGGACGGGAACGACCTTCAGCGTCGCGTCACATATGCTTTCCGAAGGCATGCGCGATGAGGCTTTCAAAACTGCCGAAGGCGTATACAACGTCGTCTGGAAAGACCGCGGATATTTCTTCCGCACACCGGAAGCCTACGATGCGCACGGATTCTATCGCGCGAGTATGTACATGCGTCCCGGCGCGATCTGGTCGATGGAGCTGCCGCCCGCAGCCGTTGCTGTCGCCAAGCGCGCGAGAGCACACGACACGAAACCTACTTTATTGATCAGCGGCGAAGATGAGAGTCAGGACCAGCATTGAGCCAGTCTCGGGCGACCTACTCAACAGATGCGGAAAATCCGTAATCGTAGAAGACTGTCATCCTGAAGCGCTTCTGTTGCGCGAAGGATCTCCCGCGATGTTTTAGTCTGAATTGTCGCCTGCGCGGCTCTTCCACCCAGCATCTCGCGATTGGGCGGAAGAGCCTCGTGAGTGTATTTAAGTCTTAAGCACCACGGGAGATCCTTCGCCCCAACAACGGGGCTCAGGATGACAGTTCCCTACTTTGGTCGAGGATGAAGGGGAAATCGCAGCCGAATCCAACTCAGCCGTTCAGAGTTTCCATTAATTTGTTGATCGTCCGATTCAGGTCTTTGTCGGCGCGCCGCTGTTCGTCGATCTTGGCGATCGAGTGCATCACGGTGGTGTGATGCTTGCCGCCAAACTGCCTGCCGATTTCCGGCAGCGAGCAATCGGTCATCTGCTTGGCGAGATACATGGCGATCTGCCGCGGAACAACGATCGACCGTGAGTTGTTCTTCTGCTTGATCTCGGGCAGACGAAGTCCGAACTGCTCTGCGACCGCTTTCTGAATCGACTCGACGCTGATCTTCCGCGCCTGCGAGTCGATAAAGTTCTTGAGAACCTGCTGCGCCGTGCTCAACGTG
>DATEMI010000530.1:0-5192 GCA_035275665.1 Terriglobales bacterium
ATGCTTCGCCCGCGGATTTACGCGGATACGCGAAAACAGCTCATCGTTTTGTCATCCTGAGCGCCTCTTTTGCGCGAAGGACCTCCGGCGATATGTCGGACTTTATTGCAGCGTCCTGGCTCCTTCACCACGACTTGGTTAAAGAGCCAGGACAGTGCAATTCACTCTGAAGCATTCCGGAAGATCCTTCGCCCAACAGCGGGGCTCAGGATGACAGGCTATTAAACGTTAGCTTGCCCGTCCATTTAGTACTTCTGTGCCGAGCAACGCCTGCAGTGTATCCACACTTTCCACCGGCGGCTGGCAACTAAATCCAGAGCACAGCACTGCCACGCTCTTTTTCTCTTTTACCGCGGGAAGATTTGGCAATGTTTGCGCGAGAGCCGGCGGCAGGTTCTCCGCCACCACATGATCGGGATCAAAACGTAGTACCGATTTGGAAATGCTGTAAGGCGACACTGCCGATCTCTCCAGCTCGTCGGCTCGTGCGTCGCTGCCGATGACCACCACCTGAGTGTGCGGACGCGAGTAAGCCGTCAAAGCGATTCCATAGGTTGCTGCGAAGATTCCGAAATGACTGGCTACGCCGGCAAATGCTTTGAGTGTTGATTCTGCGATATCGCGGTGCTTCGCTTCACCTGAGTACTCGTACAGGCGGAGCAGGGCAATGGCCGCCGCGGGATTTCCGGCCGACGTGGGCGAGTCTTGCAGCGGTTTCCGGCGGGCGCTTAGTGCGCCGAGATGGCCTTGCAATGCCTGGCGCGATGTGTCGAAAAATCCGCCTGCGGTTTCGTCGTAGAAGCACTCAATCATCCTGGCAGCGATGCGCTCAGCGAAGCGGTAGTAGCTGAGATCGGTTGTGATCTCGTAGGCGTCCAGGCAGGCGATTGTCGTGAACGCGTAGTCATCGAGCATGCCTGAAACATCCCGATGCTCGGTGGACTCATCGGAGTAGGCGATTACGTGCTTGAGTCCGCGCTCGGGTGACCAGCCTTCGGAGAGCAGACGATCGAGTGAGCGCAGCGCGAAGTGCTCAGCTTCGTCGAGCTGCAGTGCCTTGGCAGCTTCCAGGTATGCAGAGATGCAGAGCGCATTCCAGCTCACATAAACGCTCTTATCGATGTACGGAGTAGGACGCTTGGTGCGCACGTCGAGCATCTTGCGCTTCGCGACGGAAATGAGCTCGCGTATTGCATCGGTGCTGAGTTTCATACGTGTGGCGATCTGCTCTGGAATCGCGCGCACGTGCAGCACGTTCTTCTCCGGGCGATGATGCATCTCGCCAACTTCGCCGATATCGTAGTAGAACGAAACAGCTTCGAGCTCCTGCGGATCGAGAACTTCCGCCGCTTCGGCTTTTGACCAGGTGAAGTAATCGCCGTCGTCGTGAAGATCGATATCGGCATCCTGTGACGCGTAGAAGCCGGCGCGCTCGCGGTCGCTCAGCCACTCGTCCATCCAGCGGATGATGTCGCGTGCAATGTCGGCATAGAATGCGTTGCCGGTGAGCTGGTACGCGTGCAAATAGTTCTTGAGCAGCTCGGAGTTGTCGTACGACATTTTTTCGAAGTGCGGCACGACCCAGCGCTCGTCGACCGAATAACGATGAAAACCGCCGCCGAGTTGGTCGTAAACTCCGCCGTTGGCCATGTGATCGAGCGTGGTGGTGACCACTTTTAGCGCCTGCGGATCGTCGGTCTGTCCGCAATGATCGATGAGCAGGTCGAGTATCGAAGGATGCGGAAACTTCGGCGCTGAGCCGAATCCGCCGTTCTGCGGATCGAATCCTTCAATTGCTGATTTGATCATGCCGTCGACAAGCGCCGGCGAGATCTCGCCTGCGCGTCCGGCGAATGATTCGGCTTGATCGATAGCCGCCATCACGTGCTCGGCCGATTCGACTACCTCGCCGTGCTTCTCGCGATAGGCCTCGGCTAGCGCGGTAAGAATGCGCTTGAATCCCGGCCTCCCATAATGGTCTTCGGGAGGGAAGTATGTTCCGCCGAAGAATGGACGCCCATCGGGAGTGAGAAATGCGGTGAGCGGCCAGCCACCTTGTCCGCTCATGGCCTGCACGGCTGCCTGGTAGCGGCTGTCCACATCAGGACGCTCATCGCGATCGACCTTCACGGCAATGAAGTGGTCGTTAATCAGCTTGGCGATCGCGGGATTCTCGTACGACTCGCGATCCAGCACGTGGCACCAGTGGCACCACACCGCGCCCACGTCGAGCAGCACCGGCTTGTTCTCGCGCTGCGCTTTGTCGAACGCCTCAGCGCCCCATTCATTCCACTCCACCGGCTGGTGCATGGCAGAGCGCAGGTAAGAAGAGGAAGCGCGCGCAAGCGAGTTCGTGGGCTCGGACATAAATGTTTAGTCTAGCGCAGTGTCCTGTTGTCATTCCCAACGGAGATTCAGGCCAGCACGCGGGAGAAGGAGGGTACCGGGTGTCTTGTGCGGCTCCTATGTGCCTAAGAACTGTCATCCTGAGTCCGCGTCAGGCGGACGAAGGACCTCCCAAAATGTTGCGTGCTTAGACGCTCGTGCAAGGCTCTTGGGCCCATACACGATGGAGTTTCTCGTGCAGGAGCCATGCGGGTGGCATTTCAATCCCAACCATCGCGGGAGATCCTTCGTCCGCCTGAGGCGGACTCAGGATGACAGTTTGTGGCGTATCGGAACTTACAATTGACTTACGTTGAGCAGGTACAGGTCGACGTATAACGATTGTCCTGGTGTCCTCGTGCCTGTATTTTGTTGTGCGTGCAAAGACCAGCGTTCGTAGCAGCCGCTGCCGCGGTAATGCTCCTTCTTCCCATTACGGGACTCGCTCAATCTACCGCTCCGAAATCCTGGACGGCGCAATGGATTACGGGTCCTGATATCCCCCAGCGCGGCGAAGCCGTGCTGCATTTTCGCAAGGTGCTCGATCTGGTTCAGCTGCCTGCGCATTTCGTGGTACACGTGAGCGCCGACAATCAGTTCATCTTTTTCGTGAATGGACAGCACATTGGCGCGGGGCCGGCGCGCAGCGATCTCGCGCACTGGAGATACGAGACATATGACATTGGATCGCATCTGCACGCAGGACGAAACGTAATCGCCGCTACCGTATGGAATTTTGCAACCAACGCAGCCATTGCGCAGATGAGCGATCGCACTGGCTTTCTGATACAGAGCGACGGAGAAGCGGAGCGCGACGCGGATACGAATTCGACTTGGGAAGTTGAGCAGGAAAAAGCGATCACGACTGCGCACCCGCAGGTTCATGGCTACTATGCTGCCGAACCGGACTTGCGTTTCGATGCCGCCGCATTTGATTGGTTTTGGAATACGGAATCGAACGGCTCGAAATCAGCCTGGACTAAGGCTAAAGTTGTGAGCCGCGCGGCGCCGCGGCTCTCCAGCGACTCGCCCAATAATTGGCAGCTTGTTTCCGATCATCTGCCGCGCTTGGATTTAGCCCAGGTTTCGTCCGGCAAAGTGGTCCGAGCGACTGGCATCCCCCCGCCGACTGCGTTCCCAGAAGGGGAAATCACGATTCCTGCGCGCACTTCAGCATCGATTCTTCTCGATGCTGCTCAGCTCACCACTGCGTATCCGCAGCTCACCGTTTCAGAAGGACGAGGTTCGACGGTCCGCCTCACCTATGCCGAAGCGTTGGTCGATGACAAGCGTGAGAAAGGGAACCGCAATCAAATCGAGGGCAAGCACATCGAGGGAGTCGCCGACGAATTTCTACCCGATGGCTCGGAGTCATGCACTTTCATCCCGCTTGTCTGGCGAACCTGGCGGTACCTGGAGCTAGATGTGCAGACCAGCGATCAGCCGCTGCGTTTGCTGTCGCTCAAGACCTGGTTTACCGCATTCCCATTTGAGGAACGAGCCTACTTCCATTCCGACGATCCGTCACTCACGCCTATCTGGCAGATCGGCTGGCGCACTGCGCGTCTCGACGCGCACGACACCTATATGGACACGCCGTACTGGGAGCGGCTCCAGTATGTCGGCGACACGCGTATTCAGGCGCTGATCTCGTACACCGTTGCCGGAGACGATCGGCTCGCGCGTCAGGCGATCGACGCATACGACAATTCGCGTATTGCCGATGGGCTGACACAAAGCCGGTATCCGTCGTCGTTGGTGCAGATGATTCCGACGTTCTCGCTGCTGTGGGTCGGTATGGTGCACGACTTCTGGATGTATCGCGGCGATGCAGATTTTGTACGGGAACAGCTACCCGGCACGCGAACGGTGCTTGACTGGTATCTGCGACATCAGCGCGCCGACGGTCTGCTCGATAAGTTGCCGTGGTGGCCGTTTGTGGATTGGGGCAAAGACTTTCGGGGCGGTGTGCCTCCGCAGGAAGAGGACGGCGGCTCGTCGATCATTACTTTGCAGTTCATCGAGGCACTTCGCTATGCGGAAGAGCTTGAAAAAACGCACGGCGATCAGCATCTGGCGCAGCTCTATCACGCAGCTGCAGAACGTGCAGCTCAGGCCGTCTGGAGCAAATGCTGGAATTCCCAATATGGGCTGCTGGCCGATACGCCTGCGCAGAAGCACTTCAGTCAGCACGCGAACATTCTGGGCGTGTGGCTGGATGTGATTCCGCGTGAGCGGCAGAAAGACGTCATGCAGAAGATTCTCTCTACCTCGGATGAAGGGTTCACGGCATCTGGTCCGGTTCCACAGATGACAGCGGCAACGTATTACTTCCGCTTCTATCTCGCTCGGGCATTGGAGCACGCCGGAATGGCCGACGATTATCTGCGTCTGCTCGGGCCGTGGCATCAGATGGTGGCGCTTGGATTGACGACATGGGCGGAGTCTCCCGAGCCGACGCGATCGGACTCACACGCTTGGAGCGCGCATCCGAACTACGATCTGCTGGCGATTGTTGCCGGGATTCAGCCCAAGACCGCGGGCTTCGCGAGCGTGCGGATTGAGCCTCATCTTGGCTCGCTGGGGCACGTCGAGGCGGCAATGCCCACCTCAAAAGGGTTGGTGCACGTCAAATACGATCGCGCCGGAGCAGGGGTGCAGGCGGAGATTACGTTGCCAACTGAGATCTCTGGGGAGGTCGTGTGGAAAGGGCGCTCGTGGGCGCTGCATGGTGGTGAGCAGACGACGCTGCTGCCGTGAGGCAAGCGAGTCAGTACCGTCCGCGGTAGCGGATGGGTGAGTCAGCG
>DATEMI010000531.1:0-6368 GCA_035275665.1 Terriglobales bacterium
GCGCCACCGGCTCGGAGACGATCTGCTTGCGCGGAACTTTCTTGAGCTGTCCGCTGATGACTTCAAAGATGTGCGTATTGGTGATGACCCAGAAATTGCTTTCGTCAGCAAGCGGGAGCAAGCGCGCGACGGTCTGCTGAATCATCGACTGGTCGCCGTCGAGGTTCAGAACCTGCTTGGCCATTTTGCGGCGGCTACGCGGCCAGAATCGCGTGCCGCTGCCGCCGGCGAGGATTACGGGATAAAAATGCGTGTTTTTGGTGCTCATGGGCAAGCTCTCATTATCAGACAAAAACTACGACAGAGCAGGCATTGGGCAATCGCTTGACAAGCGCCACGCAGCAAAAACAGCGACATTAGCAGGGCGCAATTTAGAATCGCTGGGAAAAATGGCGAATTTTGCCCAAAATTCGCGAAATTCTTGGTACACCAGGGAACCTTGCAGGGACTCTAGGGAAAATGGGACCAAACGCCGTGTTCACACCAGCTTACAAGGGCTTCTCAAAATACCAGTTGCATCGATCAGGGAAGGCTCAGGGAATTTTGGGCTGTTCGAAAATCAGGAAGAGGCCAACTTACACTTGGCGAGTCTCTACTGCTGCGAACTTCCCTGCAGAGGAATGTCGAAGTAAAACAGCTCCTGGCCCTCTGCATTCCGCAAGCCGGTGAACAGGATATGCGAGCCGATCAGCGGCTGCTGGACGCCGCTTACGTCGAAGAACAGAAATCCTGATTGCGTATTGTGCGGCTCCACGGCTTTGGCTTTGAAGATCAGGTAATCGACCTCCTCGTCTGTGTTCTTGGGAAGACGCTTTGGCTTGGAGCGAGGAATGGGTACGGGGAGCGGAATGCGCGAAGTCGCCGAATCGTGAGGCTCGGCTGAATTCGCGATCGCACGCTCTACGTCCTCTTTGGTCAAGGGCTCGCCTTTGGCTTTGCGCGCCGTGGTGAATTGGATCTTCGCGTCCACCAGCGAGATGGGCTGATCGCTGTCGTTGCTGATAATCAGGCGCACGGGCAAGATGCGGTGCTCATAAAACTTCACGTGAAACACCGAATCCTTCTCTGGACCATAAGGATCGATGGCGATAGTTACGCCTTCATCCTTGTGAGTTTCATGCTGGGAAAACTTGGCGGCATGCCCGGCAGCCGGAATATCGGGAGGCTTGTAATCGAAGGCGTTGGCCGCGACAAAACAAACCAGCAGCAATCCTGCAGCCCAGAATCGTCGTCGCGGCCCAATACTCATCGTCTACACCGATGCAAAGAAGCCTTTCATGCGCTGCGCCGCTTCCTTCAGGATCGCGCCGCTCGTCGCATACGAGAGTCGGATATGCTCGCGCGTGCCAAAAGCTTCGCCCGGCACCGTCAGGACGTGGGCCTCCTGTAACAAGCGGTTTGCCACGTCGATGCTCGACTTCAGCCCGCCTCGGCCGAGATAGGCAGAGACGTTGGGATAAACGTAGAACGCTCCTTCAGGCCTGGCGCATGTGACGCCGGGAATCTGTTTGAGGTCGGATAGAACTTGATCGCGCAAGCGAACGTAGTCTGTACGAAATTCCGTGATGCAATCCTGGGGACCTTCGAGAGCGGCAATCGCCGCCTTCTGCACAATTGAAACCGGGCTCGAGGTCGACTGGCTCTGCAGCTTGCTGATCTGATCGATGATCGGCTTCGGCCCAAGCGCGTAGCCGGAGCGCCAGCCGGTCATTGCATAGGTCTTGGATAGCGAACCGATGATGACGAGATGCTCGCGAGCTTCAGCAATCGAGCCCGCGGAGTAAAGGTCGCCGGTGAAATTCAGATAGACGTAACACTCGTCAGAGATCACGTAGATGCCGCGCCGATGCGCCATAAGCACAACGTCGCGGAAATCATCTCGATGCATCACTGCGCCTGACGGATTGCAAGGCGTGTTCAGGATGATGGCTTTCGTGCGCGAGGTGATCGCACGTTCCACCATGTCCGCCGTGATGCGAAAGTCCTGCCCTTCATCAGCATGGACATACACGCATTTTCCACCGGCGTACTCGACGATGTCTTTGAACGAGACCCAATATGGAACCGGGATGATGACTTCGTCGCCGTGATCGACTAGCACCTGGATGGCGTTAAACAGCGCCTGCTTGCCGCCTGTGGATGCACAGGCCTCGTCAAACTTGTAGTCGGAACGGAAGTCCGTTGCATGACGCTTGACGATCGCCTTACGCAGCTCAGGAATGCCACCCACGGCGGTGTACTTGGTGAAGTTCTGCTGGATGGCCGCGATGGCTGCGTCTTTGATGTGCTGTGGCGTGTTGAAGTGCGGCTCGCCCATGCCAAGGTCGCTCACATCGATGCCCTTGGCGCGTAGCTTGGCGCCTTCCGCGGTCATGGCCATGGTGGCTGATACTTCAATGCGGTTAAGCCGCGCGGAAAATGGGCTGCTGACTGCCGTGCTGGTTGCCATCGCTTGTCTCCTGAGTTATCGCTTTGCAGCCGAAGCTGCCGGGCCAAACTTCTTTTGCAGACGCTGTTCTACATTTGGCGGAACGAGTCCTCGAACCGATCCCCCGAGCCGGAAAACTTCCTTCACCAGCCGCGAGCTGAGATAAGAGTACGCTTCGGCGGGCATCATAAAGATCGTCTCTACAGAGGAATTGAGCTTGCGGTTCATCAATGCCATCTGGAGCTCATATTCATAGTCGCTGATTGCGCGGATTCCACGCAATACGGCATTCGCCTTTTGCTGCACCACGTAATCCACAAGGAGGCCGGAAAATGTGTCCACTTTCACATTGGGCCAACGCGAAGTAGCCTCGGTGAGCATGTCGCGGCGCTCGGCCACGTCGAACAGCGGCTCTTTCTCCGAATTCTTCAGGATCGCGACTACCAGCTCATGAAAGATCTTGCTGCCTCGTTCGATGAGGTCGAGATGGCCATTGGTGAGCGGATCGAATGATCCCGGATAAATTGCCTTGATTTGCTTCATTGCAGGCCGGAAGGCTTCTAGGAGATTGTAACTGCAGTTTTCACCGCGGAGCCACGGAGAACACGGAGGAACCCCGGGTTGAACACGAAGGACAGGAAGGGAACGAAGGATTTCTTCTCTGGGTGCCCACGGGAATAGAGAGCTTGGGGGCAGTTCCTTCGCTGAGACCTCCTTCGTGTTCTTCGTGGCCTTCGTGTTCACCCCCCGGTTTTCGGCCGCATTATTCCTCTGCGTAGGCTGAGTCGGGAATTGCATCCCACACGCAATGCCATTCCCACGGACAAGTGTGCAAAGCTTTGCACCGTCGATTTTTTCGCGGATGGGCGAGTTAAATTCTGGCCATAGCAAAATCAGTGACTTACAGCAAGAAAAGGTTTGGTTCGGCAATTGCTATATAGAACAGCCGAGAGGTCGTGAAGGCATTTGGGGGAGTGCTCAACGGTCTCGATGGAAATCTTGGGCCCGAATAAGTGGGGACCATAGAGATGAACGCCAGGGTGAACCAGCTCTGGCGTTTTCCATTTTGGGGCATCCTTCGACCGAAGATTACAGCTCTCTGCGACGCGCTAGCCACAGAATCGCGTCCAGAAGGTCGTGGGGCCTTCACGCAGGAGAACCCCTTCAGGACTAGAACAATCCCAGCCCCGCCGTTATGACTTCATTGAAAAAAGCGAGCAGCTTTATTGCACTTTCTTGAGCTCGGCCAGAATCTCGTCGGCGGTTCTCACATCGGGCACTGAGCTGCTTACCTTGCGATACACCTCGCGGCCATTGCTGTCGATGATCAAAGTGGCCCGCAAGGCGATGTCCTCCCCACTGTGTCCTTTCGGGTGAAGCAACCCGTACTCGCGAATCACCTTTGCTCCTGGATCACTGAGCACGATCATGTTCTGTCGGGCGACGTCGTCCCACACCTTGCGCGTGTGGTCCGTGTCATCGACGCTGATGCCCACCACGCGCGCGTTCTGCGCGTCAAAGTCTGATTTCCGCTGCGCGAACTCGCGCAGTTGCTTCATGCAGAACGGTCACCAATAGCCACGGTAAAAGAAGAGAACTGCTTTGTGTCCACGGAGAGACGAGAGCGCGAAGTCTTGTCCGCGGGCATCTTTCAGCGTGAAATCCGGAGCTGCCTGATTGCTCGCACTCACAATCTGCGCCTTGGGATAGTGATACAGCGCAAACGCTACCAGGCCAGCCAGAACGAGAACGACAATCCCAATTCCCAGCAGAATTTTCTTGAGCATTGTTCCTGGATTCTGTGCCACCTCGCGCCAAATGTCCAGATGGAAGTGACGCAATCGTCCCAACATGCGAAGCTGCGTATAATTTTTTGTTCTGGAAAAGAGGATCAATGAGCGCAGAAAACGGGCAGGCAACGATGCAACCGACGAATGGCTACGAAGTTCCAAAGCCGCGGTCCGAGTGGCTGCGGCGTCGCCGCGATCAAGTACAGAAGAGCGGCGATCTGAACTTTTCCCAAATGCACTATGCGCGGCACGGCATCATCACGGAAGAGATGGAATACGTCGCTCGGAAAGAGCACGTCTCTCCCGAACTGATACGCTGCGAAGTAGCTGCCGGACGCATGATCATTCCGGCGAACATCAATCATCCTGAGTTGGAGCCGATGGCGATCGGGGTGGCCTCCTGCTGCAAAATCAACGCAAATATCGGCAACTCCGCTGTGACGTCGAATGTCGACGAAGAGCTCAAAAAGCTGCACACTGCTGTACATTTCGGCGCCGATACGGTGATGGATTTGAGCACTGGTGGTGACATTCCCGAAATTCGCGAAGCTATCCTGCGTCATTCTCCCGTTCCAATCGGGACGGTTCCGATTTACGAAGCAATCAGCAGGGTTAAGCGCATTGAAGATCTCACGCCGGAGATTTACCTCGAAGTCGTAGAGGAGCAGGCCGCGCAGGGCGTCGACTACATGACGGTCCACGCGGGCGTGCTCATTCAATATTTGCCGCTGGTTTCAAAACGGATTACCGGAATCGTGAGCCGCGGCGGCGCGATTCTCGCGCAGTGGATGGCGCACCATCACAGCCAGAACTTCCTCTACGAGCGTTTCGACGACATCACCAAGATCATGGCGAAGTACGACGTTTCGTATTCCCTCGGCGATGGGCTGCGCCCAGGATGCATAGCTGATGCCAGCGACGAAGCACAGTTCGCCGAACTTGCAACTCTAGGCGAACTCACGAAGAAAGCATGGCAGCACGATGTTCAGGTCATGATCGAAGGGCCAGGTCACGTGCCGATGGACAAGATCAAAGAACAGGTCGACAAAGAAGTCGAGCTTTGCTACGGCGCTCCGTTCTATACTCTCGGTCCCCTGGTTACCGATATTGCTCCAGGCTACGACCACATCACCAGTGCGATTGGCGCGGCCATGATCGGATGGCATGGAGCGTCGATGCTCTGCTACGTCACTCCCAAAGAGCACCTTGGCCTGCCCAATGACAAAGACGTAAAGGACGGGATCATCGCCTACAAGATCGCCGCTCACGCCGCCGACGTGGCACGTCATCGTCCCGGAGCCCGCGATCGGGACGACGCTATCAGCTACGCACGCTACACCTTCGACTGGAACAAGCAGTTCGAGCTTTCACTCGATCCCGAAACAGCCCGCTCGATGCATGACGAGACCCTTCCCGACGATTACTACAAAGAAGCCGGATTCTGTTCGATGTGCGGTCCAAAGTTCTGCTCGATGAATTACTCGAGCAAAGTGGATGAGTTCAATAAGCGCGTTCACGGACTGGAAAAGAGAGATCTGAGCGGCTTGATGCAGGAGAATCTAGTGAAGCTGGGCAGGTCGGCGAGTTAGCTTCAGCTCCTTGTCATTCCGAACGCCTGGTGTTGGCGGAGGAATCCCTGCGAACTGCAAAATGGCGGGACAAACGCGATTCGAGGATCATAGGGATCCCTCACTCCTGTTCCCACAAAAAGCGTGAGCAGTCCGTGCGGAACGACAGGCGAGTATGCCTAGACTGGCGTCGCCGCTTCTACCGCCGCCGGCAATTCCAAAATGAAACGCGCGCCCGCCGGCTGATTTTCTTCAACGCGAATCGACCCGCCGTGCTCCTGCATAATCCGGCTCACGATGTGCAGTCCCAATCCGGTACCCCGCTTCTTGGTGGAGAAATATGGAAGAAAGAGACGCTCCTTGACCTCAGTCGTGATTCCGTGACCGGTGTCCGCGACGACGATTTCAACTGCCTCACGTGTCTCCACAACATTCGTTGAGATGTAGATCTCTTTCACCAAGGAATCCTGCAAAGCCTCGGCAGCGTTGTCCACAAGGTTGGCAATCGCTCGCCGAATAGCATCCGGATCGGCGAGAACAGACGGCAGATTCGAGGCAAGCTGCGCGTGAATGCGGATGCCG
>DATEMI010000532.1:0-5745 GCA_035275665.1 Terriglobales bacterium
CCAGCTTTGCTAGCGCGCCGCATTGCTTCTACTGCTTCTGCGCTCGTCAGCAACGGCGTTGTCTGGACTGTCTTGCATGCACCGCCGGCGGCGAATGCCATCGCGATTGCCGCAGCGCTTACATTGTCAGGAAACTCGACTACTCCGACTACATCGTAGCCACCGAAGCTGAACCAGAAGTTCTGGATCTTTCCTCCCAGGTTCTCGATAGGCTGACGCACCATCTGTATGCGGTCCTGTGGGTTCCGCACCAGAGCCGCCCAGCCCTCCGAGGAATAAGCAACCTGCATTAGGTATTGGGGCATTGCGATCTCCTTTCGGACCGCAATACTCCCACTGTGACATTCTGCGGTCAATCACCTTTTTCATCAGCACAGCAACGCTGGAGTTGCGAAAAAAAATCGCCACCATGCGTTTTCGCTTTGCGACCGAAGGAGCGTTCTTCGCGGGGCGGCAGCTTAGGAGGCAGGCAATTCTTGTGAGCGGCCGGGACTGCGGCCTTCTTTAGAAACGGTGAGCGTCAGTTGGTCGTTGCAGGTGCTGATTGCGAATCGTGGTAAAGGTCGATTGCTGAGAGGAGTCGCTCGGCCATGAACTCCGCCTTAGAGACGAAGATCTGCGCATGGTTTTCGTCGAGCAGCTCGGAAGTAGTGATTCTCCACAGCGACAGCCAGCGCTCGAAGTGCCTCTGGTTCAGCCGGGGGAGGCCGATGTGGACCTGCATGGGATTGCCTTTATAGCGGCGCGAAGCGAGCACCACGGTAGACCAGAAATCAGACATCTTGGTCAGGTGCTCCTCCCAGTGATCGCCGATTGCGCGCGCGAAAACCGGGCCTAGCATCTCGTCTTGCCGGACACGCGAATAAAAGCAATCGACAAGTTCTTTGATTTCTTCTTGGCTGGGGAGATTAATAGTTGAAGGGCCGGAATATTGCATCAGGAATCGATTGAAGTTAACAGCTCACTGAAATGATGACCTAAGCATCTGCAAAGATTCAAGCTTTCTTGTTAATCTGCGCCAGTCGCTTTTTGGTGATCTTTTTTATGAGCGTGACCGGCAGCGGTTTTCCGATAGGGAATTGAATCGTTCCCTTCGCCGTGACGAAGCCATCGAGTTCCTCCTTCATTTCGTTGAGCACTGCTCCGCCAGGAAAGAGACTGCAGTGGTTCGCAAACGCCGCATACCAGACCAGGAGCTTTTTCTGTTTGAAAGCAGGAATGCCGTAGCTGATCACTTCGGTCGCGTTTGCCGGCAGTACGGAGCGGATGGCTAAGCGCATCGTGGTTAACATCTCGTGCGCTGGGCCTTCGATATTGGCGAAGTACTCGTCCACGGTTTTAGCGCCATTCTTTGCCTTTGGTTTTGAGTTGCGCTTGGATGTCGCTTTTTTCATGGCGTCATGGTACAGCCGGGGTTCCTTCGAGTCGATGCTCTGTAAACCCCAAAACCCACAGCGAACACGAAGGTCACGGAGGACACTGCGGAGGTCACGAAGACCTTCTTCAGTTTGAAGCGCTTGCTGGTGTCACATCCTTCGCTTGGCCAGAGAAGTAACTCGCAAGTGGATCGTGCGGGAGTCCTTTGAGCGCGGAGATCACTGCTTCCGCATTGAGCTGGGCCCCTGGGAGCGTGGTGTGCGTATGTTCATCACCAAAGAGTGGATTCACGTTATCCGGTCCTAGCCGCTCATAGCGATCCGCAATGATGTTGTTCAGATCCAGAAAAGGAACGCCTTCGTCTTTCGCTATTTCTGCAGCCCAGCCGGCGTAATCGGACGTGTTGCGCACAATCTTTCCATCCTTCCATATCTTTCGCGGCACCAGCGAGCAGATCAGCGGAGTTGCGCCTTTCGCTTTCGTATCTGAAATGTA
This sequence comes from Terriglobales bacterium, assembly GCA_035275665.1. Taxonomy (GTDB): domain Bacteria; phylum Acidobacteriota; class Terriglobia; order Terriglobales; family Acidobacteriaceae; genus Gp1-AA112. The sequence goes on from DATEMI010000532.1 coordinate 1,873, forward strand.
CTTGTGCAGGTACCAGCCGAAAGTGTGGACGGTCTCGTGTTGCTTCGTTAGAAGATTGTCGATCTCCTGAGTTTCATCTCCAGTGCCACGTAGTGATCCTCGCGCGCGGCTGTCATCGTTAATGGCGCCGCCGTCGTTGTGTCCGAACTGGATCATGGCAAAATCGCCGGGCTTCAATGCTGTGATGACGCGGTCCCAATGTCCTTGCGTGATGAAGGTGCGGCTGCTGCGCCCGCCTAAAGCCCAGTTCACAACGTTGATCTTTGCTGGATCGAAGTACTTGCCGACCAGATCGCCCCATCCCCACTGCCCGTACGCGCCGTCGCCTCGGCCATTGCGAACGGTTGAGTCACCGACGATGTACAACGTTGGGAGCTTTGGATTCGCCGGCTCTCGATTGACCGGCAAATGATTCTGCTGCGGATCGGGTGCCTGAGCGAAGAGCAGCGCGCCACAGGTGAGCAGTATAAGTGTCAAAACAGGAAATCTGCAGATTAGGGCCATTTTCTTGAGAGTCTGTTTAGGTTCAACAGACGAATCAATGTAGAGGCGCCAGCCTATTCAATACAAGAACTTCTCGTGTTTTTGCGCTGCGTAACGTGCGCCGATCGGGAAATCAGCAGAAATCAGCTCGATTGGTTAGGAGGGCGAGCCCTCATGAGCCGATGCGCTTACACTGGCGCTTTCTGCATGGCGAAACGAGCGATCAGGACGCATAACTTCTCCCGCGAGGCCCTGTGGCGCAAGCGCTGTCAGCTTAATCTCGATCCAGCGATTTGGTTGGTTCTCACTCTCGAGATGGACCTTCAAGTAATTATCTGTGAGCGCGTCGGTTCCTGCCCTGTTCGTACCGGCGAGCGTGATTGCCGGCAGCGTTCGTCCTATAAAACTCTGGCGAAAGGCAATATCCTTCGCCGAAACCGCTTCGCGCATGATCCGATTCCGAGCGTGCGCCACCTGTACCGGGATTTGGTTCAACATGTCGGATGCGGGAGTTCCTGGACGCGGCGAGTAGGTGAACACGTGCAGATATGTGAAAGGCAAGCTCTCGATGAAGGCGAGCGACTCCCGAAACAGTTCTTCGGTTTCGCCGGGAAAACCGACCATCACATCGCCGCCAATGGCAGCATTGGGCATAGCTTTACGAATCTTTTCGATTTTTTCGGCATAGTGCCAAGGACGATATTTCCGGTGCATTTCGCGAAGAATGGTGTCGCTGCCGGACTGCAGGGGAATATGCGCGTGCTTCGCGACGCGAGGGGAAGATGCCATCAGCCCAATCAGCTCATCGCTCCAATCCATCGGCTCGACGGAGCTGATTCGAAGCTTTTCGATCGAAGTGTGGTTAAGGATTGTACGTAGAAGATTGGGGAAGCCTTCCGGCTTTTCGAAATCACGTCCCCAGCGGCCAAGATTAATTCCCGAAATGACAATCTCACGATACCCGGCGTGCTCGAGCGCTTCGACTTCGCGCAAAATCCCTTCGGTTGACAAAGACCGGCTTCGCCCGCGAACGAATGGTATTACGCAGAAGGAACAACGATTGTCACAGCCATCCTGTATTTTTAGATTCGGACGCGTGCGCTCGATTCCGTCGAATACCGGCGCGGCTTGCAGCTCGGTATGGGCAAAGATGTCGCTGGCGTAAATGGCTCCGCGCGAGCTCGCACTGTTCTGTCCAGCGTTGAAATCGTGCAAGGGCAGGAAATCCGGTCCGTATCCGCCCGCGATGATGTCACCGATCTGGTGCTTGTGCGAATTTCCGACGACCCAGGTCACGCCATCGAGCCCAGCAATTTCCTGCGGTGCCCGCTGCGCATAGCAACCCGTTACCAGGATTTTCGCTTTTGGCTGTTGGCGGCGGACGCGGCGGACTGCGGCGCGCGCGTCCTGATCGGCGGCGGCGGTAACCGTGCAAGTGTTTAGAACCACGACCTCGGCTTGTTCAGGCGACGCCACGCGCGCGAGTCCATGATCGGCTAACTGACGCTCAATGGCCGAGCCATCGGCTTGCGACGCGCGACAACCAAAGTTCTCGATGTAGTAATCGCCCACGGTGTTATCATAGCTTCTGAAACGGGGTGCTTGCTCCACCTCACAACTAAGTCGCGGTAACTTGCATCAGAGCTACTCTGGATCAGCATTGATCCACGGTACGCAAGGATCGGCTCGGTACCGGTAATCCCCCCTGGAGCCTTCGATGAAACGTCGCATCCTGCTGGTTGATGACGAACTTGCCATTTTGCTCACGCTGAAAGCTATTCTCGAAATCAACGGATTCGAAGTCGAAACCGCTGCCTCGGCCAAAGAGGCCAAAAGCCGCCTCGCGGAAAATACCTACCAGATGGTCATCACCGACATGCGGATGGAGACCGAAACTGCCGGCTACGACGTGATCCGCGAAGCCAAGAAGAAGGATTACGACCCCGCAGTTGCCATTCTTACCGCTTTCCCGCTGCTGGGCAGTGACTGGAAAGAAGAGGGCGCCGACTCTATGTTAGTAAAGCCCATGAACACCAATGATCTGCTTCGCCAGATCGAGGCTTTACTCATCGCACACGAAGATAAGCGCCAGGATCGCCAGAACACCGCCGCCTTAAAAAAAAAGTCGGTTAGCGGCATCCGCGAGAGCAGAACTGCTGTAGCGCGGCACTCGTAAGAAATTGGCTTTCGGCACTCAGCTTTCCAGCTAAAAGTAAACACGACACGGATCACGCGGATATCACGGATAAACCAATGCGGATCGCGGGTCACTCCGGCTGTGCACACGTGCAACGCCGATCTGCGGTATCCCTGCTATCCGTGTCTTGTTTTTAAGCGGTTGCGCTAGTGGCGCGGCGCTGCTGGAAGCATTCGCGACAGAACACCGGACGCCCCTGTGTTGGCTTAAACGGGACGGTCGTTTCTTTGCCGCAATGCGAGCAGCTCGTGCGCGTCTCCACTTTCTGATAAGTGTTCACAGGAGTCGCGCCGACAGCAGCAATGCGTTTAGCTTTGCAGGGCTTGCAGCGCTTGGGCTCGTTCTTGAATTGTTTGTCGTGGAAGAAAAGTTGTTCGCCGGCGGTGAAGAGAAACTCAGAGCCGCAATCGATGCACTTGAGCAGCCTGTCCTGGAATTCCATGTGAGAAGCCCCCGTCCTTCCTGCGAATTGCGTGGCTCCTCCGCTGGCGAGCGGGGAGGCACTCGCAGGACTGTTCCCAACTTCAGGTTCGGCCCTCCATTCCCGTTTTAGGAATGGCTTTACAACTAAACCCTTTGTGGCGGCTGCCGGTCTGGATACAGCAAGGGCCGCTCTCTTGAGCGGCCCTCTTTGTACAGGCTTTAATCCTGTTCTTTGCGAACCTTCTTCCGGTTCCTCTTGCGAGCCAGCGCTTGTTTTACGCGCTTCTTCTCGCCGGGTTTCAGATAGAAAGAATGCCGCTTTACCTCTTTAATGATGTCTTCCGTTTGTACCTTGCGTTTGAAGCGGCGGAGGGCGTTTTCCAACGGTTCACCCTCTTGGACCCTAACTTCCGCCAATACCTACACCCCCAGACTTTTCCTGTTTGGATTGGGTAGTTATTGCAGTCTTTCTTATGCAAGTCAAGCACAATCGGAACCGCATAACTGCCACCATAGTAGTATCTCACCTGTGGCGGAAGCAGCGCGGAATGCGCACGCGAACGCTGAACTAAATCGCTAGCCGATAGGCCCGTTTAGGGAAGCTGTTCTCTTCCCTGATCCTCGGGTTAAGTCAGGAACCGCTTACTCACAGGGAGAGGAATGATACGCAGTCATCAAGGGATCACACCGACTATCCCAGACTCGTGCTATGTAGATGAATCAGCGCAAGTTATTGGCGACGTAGTCCTCGGGGAACAGGCCAGCATCTG
>DATEMI010000533.1:0-7466 GCA_035275665.1 Terriglobales bacterium
GTTGGCGCCGCCTGCTGCCGGCTCATCGGCCGTGATCGCGACCAGTCGTCCGGGATCGCGATAAGACAGCGGACGCAGCAGCACCGCGTCGACGAGAGTGAACACAGCCGTGGTCGCGCCGATTCCTAGAGCCAGGGTCGCAACTGCGATGAGGGTGAAAGTTGGATTTTTCCGCAGGATGCGCGAGGCGAACTTCAGGTTCTGAAGCACAGGCAGGGACCTCCCCGGGAGCGTGCAAGAGAGACGCGGAGCACTCGAAAACGTAAGCGAAATGCGGAGCTTGGTGGGATCGGAATAAATATCAGGTCTTGGAGGGGTCTATTCACTGTCCTCCTGAAGCGCTTCTTCTGCGCGAAGGATCTCCCGGAATGCCCCAAACTGAAATGCACTCTGCGGGATCTTGGCCCATGGACGTAGGCTTTTTGGCTAGAGCCGATCAAAGGCGTTTCAGGCGGAAACATTCCGGGAGATCCTTCGCGCAAAAGAAGCGCTTCAGGATGACAGCCGCCGACTAAAATCAACGCCGAGACGGAACATTTGCATCAGCAATGAAAAAGCCCGCTGGCGGGCGGGCTGAAGACGAAGAGGCGGTTGGGGAGGGCTGCTAGGCTCTGCGTTTAAACGGGAGCTCCGCGGGACTATCTTCTTCCCCCGTTTGTTCGAGGGCGATGTCGGCTAGATCGAGCCATTGTTGAATGCGAAGCGTTTCTCCATCCTTCTGCTCGCGATTACTCAAGAAGAATTTTGGAGGACGCGGCTTGCGAGGCTCAGTCCAGATCTTTACCTTTCCTTTGGACGGCATCTTCTCCTGTACTCGAGCTGGCCGTGGGGAACGGACGAGCCAGGAACTTCGTCTCCTACCATACATGCTCCCGCTGTCATGAATGATGACTAAAATGATCTTAGACCTAGATGTTATGAGTTACAGGGGATAGGGAACAGGGGACAGCTTACAGGGAAAGAGCGGTTGCTCCAGCAGCATGGGATTTGGTAGAGATTCCTCACTCCGGCTCACGCAAACTGCGCGTGAGCATCCGTTCGGAATGACAAGAGTGAAGAATGACAAGAGTGAAAAGCTTAGGAGCTGTAGTGCAGCAGTGAGAACACATCGAACTCCTTCAGCTTTTTGCGGCCATTCAGGAAGTCGAGTTCCACCACGAAAGCCAGTCCCGCGATGTTGCCGCCGAGGGATTTTGCGAGCTGCACGGTCGCGGCGCAAGTTCCACCCGTGGCAAGCAGATCGTCGACGATGATCACGCGCTGACCGGGGCGGATAGCGTCTTTGTGCATCTCCAGCGAGTCGCTGCCGTACTCGAGCTGATAGGTGACCTTTGCGGTTTCTGCCGGAAGCTTCTTCGGTTTGCGCACCGGCACGAATCCAGCGTTGAGCCGATAGGCCAGAGCTGGCCCGAAAATGAAGCCGCGCGCTTCGATTCCCAAAACGAGATCGATGTCCTTCTCCATGTAGTGAGCGGAGAGCGCGTCGATCAGCGTGGCGAAGCCGACCTTGTCTTTGAGCAGCGTGGTGATGTCGTAGAAGAGGATTCCCGGTTTAGGAAAATCGGGAACTTCGCGGATCAGCTTCTTGAGATGATCGCAGTTGATGGATTCAGACTTCGAGGTCGACTTTCCCGGAGAGGGGCTCAATTACCAGGCTCCTTCGATGCGGAATGATGTTTCGCTTGTTTGCTGCTCTTCTTCAAATTCGTGAACTTCGTCGACGCGCGCCGCTCGCGGTCCACTTTCGAGCGCCTTGCGCAATCGCGCAAGCTGCTCGCCACTGCCGCTGCCGAGGACTTCGACGGCTCCGTCCTCCGTATTGCGCACCCATCCGCCCACGCCGATGGCGCGGGCTTCGCGTTCGACAAACCAGCGAAAGCCTACGCCCTGTACGCGTCCGGTGATGATGTAGCGGCGGGTCATAAACAAGCTACCGGCTGCCGGCTACCAGCTTCCGGCTAGCTCTTCGAAGTCCGTCGTCGCGCATCAGAAAGAAAACTCAATCGAGTGATTCGACTCTGGTGCCTCGGCTGGTAGCTGGAAGCTGGTAGCTGGCAGCTTCTTCTCACGCTCTCGATAGATACGCACCCTCGGCTGTGTCCACGCGAATCTTTTCGCCTTCGTTGATGAACGGCGGCACCTGGACTACCAGTCCTGTTTCCAGCTTTGCTGGCTTTGTCACGCTGCTAGCTGTGGCGCTTTTGAGTCCAGGTTCGGTTTCGACCACGGTTAGTTCTACGGTCTGCGGCAGCTCGATGCCGACCGGTTTGCTGTCGTAGAACTCGACTTTGATTTGCAGATTGGGCGTCAGGTATTCGACGGCATCGCCGAGCGTGTCGCGTTTCAAGTGCGTCTGCTCGTAGGTCTCGGTATTCATGAAGTAAAAATCGTCGCCGTCGCTGTAGAGGTACTCCATGTCGACTTCATCGACGACGATCTTGTCGATCGGGTCGGGTGAGCGGAAGCGGTGTTCGAACATTGCTCCGGTGCGCAGATTGCGCAGCTTGGCCTGAATGAACGCGCGCAGATTGCCCGGGGTACGGTGCTCAACACTGAAGACCGAGTGCAGATCGTTGTTGTGCTTGATGATCATGCCCGGACGCAACTGTGTGGCTGGAATCGCCATGCAGAAAAGTCTCCTTGCTGAACTGGTGAATGCCTGCCGAGGCGGGCTGGAATAGCCGCGAGGACGCGGCGAACTCTTTATTTTAGCAGGCTGCGGCGGGCGGGTAACGGAACCGGCGGCGGTAGCCGGTGGGCAGCCGCTTGTGTTGCGGCTGCGCTTCAGGATGATGTACGAACTCACGTCTCACTCGGAGCTGGCCATTCGGCCAACTCCGACCCACCGGCTACCGCCGGCGGTTCCGCTTAATCGTGGTGCATGCCTGGACCCATGCCCCACACGTCTTTCTCGTTCGGATACACGTGCACCATCCAGCCGAAGACGCGCGGCACGAATTTGCCACCGGCAGCATCGCAGGCGTCTTTTGTGGAGATCGAGCCGGCCATTCCGAATTTGGGATTCTTCTGCCACATCTCGGCGTTGCGATCTTTCGGGGGGAAGCAGAAATTCACGTGTTGATGCCAGTGGGCAACGCTGAGCGGAATGCGATCGTTTAGTTCGTCTTCACTGTCCCTCGCAGGCGCGGTGTACATCACGCCTGCGAGCTTGTAGCCATCGGGAGTTTTGTCGTAGAGCAGAGAGGTCGGGTGTTCGGGATTGAAGCGGAATGCGGCTTCGAATCCGTACCAGTTGTTGGTGAAGTGATACTGCTTCTGAGGGACATTGGGCAGAAAGATCTTGAAGCCGTCGTTGAGTGCGGCGTGATAGTCCTGATACTTCTGCATTACCTCGCGCGCTTCATCCACAACATGCTCTGCCCGCTGCCGGTCGCCATCCTGTAGCGGACGCAATTCTGTCATCTTCATGTGCGGTCCCATGTCCATGTGGTGCGAGTTCATCATCTTCGTGGCCGCGTTCATCTCCTGCTCGCCCGATGCGCCATCGTGCGGCATGTTCATGCCGTCCATGGAAGACATGTCGTGCGCTGTCTGCTGCGAGTGCTCCTGCTGCTGAGCGGAAAGAAACTTGATTAGGACGAGTGCCAAAATCGCACACGCTGCGAGCGTAAGCTTTGGCCGCATGGGACCTCCTCAAGGGAATATACGCAGAAGGGGACGAAAAGGATCAGGAATTCTGAACCTAATGCATTGAACGGCTTAGCAGCAGAAATGTTGCGGCAGGTTCATTTGGTGATTTCGCGATTTCGTGATTTCGCGATTTGGAAATCGCTTCGCAGCACCAGACTGGCAGGAATGGGGAGTGAATTGTCTCGGTTGTCAGGAGGCTGATTATCCGTGACCCAGCAAATCACGAAATCGCAAAATCAGGAAATCAAAAAATTCTTAGTGAATCCAGGAGATATCGTACCGGTTGAACCGGACGGCAAATCCGCTGGCAACTCCGTCATAGGCGGGCTCGATGCGGACGACCTCGCCTTCACAGGAGATCTTGAGCTGGCGACCATCACCGGAATCCGGCAGAACCAGTTCCAGCGACAGGCTCTCGCCAAGTCCTGCCTGCATCTCGCTGTAAAAGAAAGCTCCGAGCGTATTCATGTCGCGCAATGCGGCGACCTGCAGCTGGTTCGGTTGATTCATGGGGGAAACAGTTGCTGAGAGAAGGTTGTGCAGCCGGGATTCCCGGCGCTGCTCGGGAAAGGGATGCCGCATGATGTCGAGGGATCTCGGACTTTCCTGGAACAAGGCTCAGCCTCCAAACAGCACGATGATCGCTGCAGGTCTGCGGCCAATTTGTAAGTTGCTGAATCTGAAGAAAGAATCCAGTTTTCCACAACGTATTCAGAGAGAAATATTTGCACTTAGAGGAGAAGACTCGTGTGAATTTTGACCGGACCTAAGCAGTTAAGGGTAGGCGATTCGAATGATTGGCAAAACAGATGAAGGCTACTGAGCGTCAACACGAAAAGAAAAAGGGCCGGTTTCCCGGCCCTTAGACATTCTTGCGAACTGCAGGTGGTTAGAACTTAAACGTCAATCCGAATCGCATGTTGCGAGGTGTCTGCCATTGCGAAGTCTGTCCGTACAGACTGCTCAAAGTCAGAGCGCCACTATTGAGTGCACCGATGTAGTCATACCCGCCCTTTTCCAGTGTCGCATAGTTGCTTCCGGTTACACCGGGGGCCGGGCAATCTGATGGTCCACACGGAGCTGGCGTGATAGAGCCTGTGCGAACCATATTCTGCGAAATCACGAGTGGACTGTGCTGGTTGAAGATGTTGGAGATGTTCGCCTCAAGCCTAAGGTGCAGCCGTTCACTCGTCCTGGAAACATGAAATTCGTGTGCCAGGCTGAAGTCGGTGTTGGCGAAGATTGGCGTACGAGCATCCGTGATCGCTCCAGCTATGAAATTGCCGGTCGCCGGATCGCGAGTTAGCTGTACGAACTTTCCACGGCCTTCGAGGAAAACAGGAGCCCCGCCAGGATTCACGCTCGTGTAACTGCTCAAAGGTGTTCCCTGATACACGTACTGATAAATGCCGAGATCGGTGGTCATATTCAGCCAGTGCAACGGGTAGTAGCCGAAAGCCTTGAAGGTGTTTGGACGATCCGTAGCAAGCGGTCCGTCGATTGGACGACCGTGCGCGTCGAACGACATAAACGGCTCGTCGAAGGCGCGGTCGGTGTTGGCGCCGTTGCGCCCTTGTCCATCGCTGATGTCGGTAGCTGTCAGACCGCTATAGTTCCCATACAGGCGGCTCCACGTGTAAGACAACATGCCGTTCGGTCCATGAGAGGCACGACGCAACAGACGGAAATCAATTGCGTCATAGCGTCTCTGTGCCCGTGGGTTGGGCGGGCATCCTGTGCACAGAGCCGTCGACATAGTAGTGTTAACCCCAGAACCGGGATTAACAATGTAGTACTGTTCGCCATTCGGGGTGAGAACGCCGGCATCCTCAATGGTTTTGTCCAGTCGAACGCGACTATATGTGGTTTCCAGACCCAAGGTTGGGGTGATCTCCCAATCTGTGCCAAGTACCATCTGATGTTGCTCCATCGGGTTCAGATTTGGATCGACAAGGCCAGTTGCTCCAAGAGTGGCGAAGCTGGTCGGATCGTTCGCCGGCTGGCGATAATCGACATTCTCGATGAAGCGCAATCCGCCACTGGGGAAGTTGCCGACTGCCGGAGTTCCGCCACCTCCAAGTGGGCAGTAGTGGCCGTTGGCGTCTCGGGTTGGAATGATCTGCGTGTAGTCAGGGGTATCCAACGCATAAACGCAATCATGCCAGTAGTCACCGCCGAAGGAACCGCGCGGTAGCTGGAACTTCATGATGTCGAAGAATTTTCCATAGCTACCGAACGCTTTCAACTTGCCATTGCCAAGCACATCGAAAGCGGCACCGATACGGGGAGCCACCTTCTGGCCCCATCCAAAGTCGATGCCTTCGAAGCCCGGAAGAGTGTTGTAGGAAGGTAGGCTTTCCTTATCGAGGCGAACTCCCAGATTCAACGTCAAGCGTGGACGGACGGTCCATGCATCCTGAACGTAAATCGAGTGGTTCATTCCACCAACTTTGCCGTTAGTTCCAAGCTCGCGTAAGTTGACGGTACCCCACAACCCTTGGCAGGAAGTGTCGGCAGTTCCGCCGGATTTTCCATATTGGGCCTGGTTCTGAGCCATGATCGCGTTGCAGTTCGTCACACCGCCAGTCGTGTTTGGGAAATACTCGTGGTTGTATGCGACATATACATCGGCGGTGTTGTAGCCGTTAAGGATGTTGTTCTCGCCTTTTCGGAAGCCGTAACCGACTTTGAAGGTGTGCGTACCTGCAGCGGTCGTGAAGTACGAGAAATCTTGGTTGAAGTTGTAATTCTTCCAAGCGTCAAAGATAGTCGCCGCATTAGCGCCGATGTTGGAGTACCCCGTGTCGTGCTGGAACTGAGCGGGTAGCGGAGTTCCATTCAGGGCCGTAGTTCCCGCAAGTGCGGGAGCATTGGACTGATACGGGTAATTCGAATCGATGTAGCGATAGCGAATGCCCACAGGTGTTCCAGTGGTTGCGCCGTTGTCGAATTTGAACAACCCGAAACGAGTTGTGGCGACCATGTGATTATTCAAAGTGACATCGCCACCGAAGTTATATACCGAGTTCGGATAGCGGATCGCCTGTCCATAGTTGTAGTTGGCAAGCGGGTTAGTGGAGTCACTGTTGAATTGGCCATGTGCGCTATCGGCCTGTGGCAATGAGCTTCCTTGAAGCCGTGAATACCCGTAAGTCCAGGCGGCAAAGAGGCGGACCTTTTGTGTAAGCAGATAATCAAGACGCGCATTGGTGTAGTACGTATCTTGCATCTGCTTAACGGTATGAAAGCCTGGGACAGGCGCCGTCGGAGCGAAGTTTACTGTTCGCCAAATGCTGTCAAGTTCAGGCTGAAACGAAACAAAAGCCGAAAGCCGATTCTTTAGTATCGGTCCGCCGAGAGTAAAGCCAGGGATCAGGTATTGATAGTGGTCTTTGATCGGCTGGTAGTTCTCTGAAGGCTGATCGAGCCGGACAGCGCCGCCTGCGTTCGCCTTCACTTGAGGATTTCGGATAAGGCTACGATTCGGCGCTGCGTTAAACTGGTCGCCGATAAACATCATGAAAGCGCTGCCATGCCACTCGTTCGTGCCGCGTTTTTGAATGACGTTGACGACTCCGCCGAGCGCGCCGCCGTATTCGGCTTCGAATCCGTTGGTTTTCACCTGAACCTGATCGATGAAGGCCATTGGCACATTAGCTTTCGATTGTCCATCAAACGGCGACGCCGTTTCCTGGCCCTCGACGAGATAGGAATTCTCGGAGTTGGTGGCGCCGCTAATCTGAAAGCCATTGTCATTGTGGCCGATGCCTGCGCCGGTGGTGTTGTTTGAATCCAATGGCTCTGTCCGAGCACCC
>DATEMI010000534.1:0-3672 GCA_035275665.1 Terriglobales bacterium
TCGGTCCGGACTACGTCATCGGGCCTGGCGACGGACTTAACGTCGATCTGTGGGGGTCGGTTTCTCAGCGCCTGCAGCGCGTAGTGGATCGAGAAGGGCGGCTATCACTTCCCGAAGTGGGAACCGTTCTAGTCTCCGGCAAGACTCTCGGAGAAGTGCAGCAGACGGTGCAAAGGCAGCTTCGCAACGAGTTTCGCGATGTGCAAACCGACGTCTCCCTGGCTCGCGTGCGCACGGTGCGTGTGTACGTTGTCGGCGATGTTGCGAATCCTGGCGCCTACGACGTCAGTTCGCTTTCAACTCCTTTGAACGCCTTGTATGTAGCCGGCGGACCGACTGCTCGCGGCTCGCTGCGCCTCGTGCGGCACTATCGCGGCAAACAGCTCGTCGAAGAGCTTGATCTCTATGATCTGCTTCTTCACGGCGTAAATTCCGATGTGAAGCGGCTTGAGTCCGGAGACACCATCCAGGTTCCTCCAGTTCAGCCTGAAATTGCAATCGATGGCATGGTGCGCCGGCCCGCCCTGTACGAGTTACTGCATGAGACTTCCCTCGATCAGGTGCTCGAGCTCGCTGGCGGCGTGCTGCCCTCGGCAGCCTTGCGTCATATCGAGATCGAGCGCGTGCAGGCACATGACAAGCGCGTGATGTTGAGCCTGGATTTGCCGGAAGCCGAGGGAGCTACAAAGATCGACGCAGCGCTTTCCTCATTCAAGGTTCAAGACGGAGACAGGGTAAGGATCTTTCCAATCCTTCCCTATGCTCAACAGGCCGTGTATCTCGATGGCCACGTTTTTCGTCCGGGCAAATACGGCTATCACGAAGGCATGAAGATTTCCGACCTGCTGCACTCGTATGCAGACATGCTGCCCGAGCCATCGCATCGGCACGCGGAAGTCATTCGCCTATCAGCGCCGGATTTTCGGCCAACCGTGTTGGCCTTCAATCTCGATGACGCGATCAAGGGCGATCCCAAATCGGATCTGCTGCTTCAGCCGCTGGACACGATCCGCGTGTTCAGCCGCTACGATTTCGAAGATCCGCCCGAGGTTACCGTTTCCGGCGAAGTGCGCAGGCCGGGTGTGCACCGCACGAGCGGAGACCTTCACGTCCGCGAAGCAGTCTACCTTGCAGGAGGATTGGCGCCGGACGCGCTGCTCTCCGATGCCCAAGTCTTCCGCCGCGCGAATGGCAAAACCGAAGTTGTGAGCGTGAATCTTGAAGCAGCGCTCAAAGGTGATCCGGGAAATAATCTTCTCCTGCAGCCGCGCGACCGACTGATCATCCATCGTGATCTGGCCAAGGCCGATCCCGCTTCAGTAAAGATTGAAGGCGAAGTAGAGCGGCCCGGCAAATATCCGCTGGGTAACGGTATGACCGCCACCGACCTCGTGCGCATTGCCGGCGGATTCAAGCGCAGCGCTTACATCGATCTCGCCGATCTCTCCCGCTACGCGGTCCAGGACGGAGCCAAAATCCAGGGCGAGCACGAGCAGGTTGAAATTGCCAAGGCGTTCACGTCGCGCGATGCCGATGTCCCACTTCGGGACGGCGACACGCTTACCATTCGTCCCATCGCAGGCTTCAACAACATTGGTGCCACTGTCACCCTGAAGGGTGAAGTCATGCACCCGAGCGTATACGGAATCAAAGATGGCGAGCATCTGAGTTCTGTCTTGAAACGCGCCGGCGGATTCGGTCCGGATGCATATCCTCAAGGCATCGCGCTAAGCCGCGACTCGCTACGGACCATGGAAGAGCAGAATCGGCTCGATCTGCTTTCGCGCCTGCAGGCGGAGAGTGCTAATCAGCCGAAGTACAAGCCGGGCACGAGTCCGGCGGAGGCCGCGCTGGTTTCGCAATCGGCGGCGCTTCAGCAGCAACAACTCATTGACCGCCTAAAGAACGAGCCGCCGATGGGTAGACTTGTGGTTCACATCAATGGCGACATCTCGAAATGGCAAGGCGGTCCTGAAGACGTTGAGCTGCGCCGGGGCGATGTGATCGTAATTCCTAAGCGTCCAACGCAGGTAATGGTCACAGGCCAGGTTTACAATCCAACGGCCGTAACTTATGTGCCGGGTAAGAATGCGTCCTGGTATCTGCGTCAGTCGGGCGGTGCCTCAGAGCTTGCGAATAAGAAATCCATTTTCATCGTTCGGGTGGATGGCTCCGTGATCGGCCGCGGAGGCACTACCGACGGCTTCTGGCACCAGAACGTGCTCAGCACCGTGCTGCATCCAGGCGATACCGTTGTTGTTCCTGAGCGCCTGCTCGGCGGCACTCCTGTATTCAAAACGTTGCTCGAATCAGCGCAGATCATCTCGTCTATCGCTATCTCTGCGAAAGCTGTAGGAGCGTTTTAATCGCGTGCGGTTTCGGATTCCGATCATGGCTGTAGGACTGGCAAGCTGGACTGTCTGCGCCTGGGCACAGGCCGACGGCGCTCATTCTCCTGCAGATTCATATCGGGAACAACTGAAGGCTGAAGCGTCTGACGTGCAACAGTCAGCGTCACCCGATAGCAATTCCCGCGAGGCTTACAAAGACCGTCTTCGCAGGCTCTCTGGAGATGAGACTGCCTCTGGTATACGGTCAGCCGAATCGCAAAAGCCAGCCGATGACGGGAAATCGAATTCGGGAAGCGAAGCTGTGTCGCCAGATTCGGCCGCGCAAACGGCTAACTCTCAGCCTGAAGAGATCAAGCCCGCGGTTCAGCCGGTTTCAATGCAGGCAGGCGCACGTTCGCTATCGACCATCGTGCTGCCGCCGCAGGTCTTACCCGGCGCGGATTGCAGCGATGCGTACTGCCAGCAGCTTCGCCGCGTCGCCAACGGTGCTAAGCCAGAGGTTAGACTGCGCGCGTACGAACCAGGCCGTACGCCTACAACGGAAGGAAATTTCGTCCGGAATCTCGCCTTCGATCAAGTTCATATTTGGGAAAGCCCATTCAAGCTCCGCGATACCGATTCGACTTGGGCCTTGCCGTTCGGTCTCGTCACCGGCAGCCTGATCGCGACCGATCGCGACGTCTCCAAGCAGCTAATCAAGCCAGCGCACATCGACACAAGCAAACAGATTTCGAATCTCGGACTCTACAGCTTCATCGGCGCAGGCGCGGGCTTTTATGGGCTGGGCCTAATCAGCGGCGACGATCATAAGCGCGAAACCGGACTGCTCTCCGGCGAAGCCTTCATCAACGCAACACTCGTAGCCGAAGCGCTGAAAGGAATCGTCGGAAGGCAGCGTCCCTACGAAGCAGACCATTTCGGACACATCGGAAAAGGCGGCAGCAGCTTCCCATCCGAACACGCAATCGGAAGCTGGGCGGTAGCCAGCGTAATCGCCCATGAGTATCCGAATCCTTTTATTCAGATCGCCTCATACGGGTTGGCCACTGCAGTATCCGCCACGCGAGTCACCGCCGGCCAGCACTTCCCGAGTGACGTGCTAGTAGGCAGCGCCTTCGGCTACCTGATTGGACGGAAAATCTACCGCGACCACCACAACCCCGAACTCGGCGGCTCGGAATACGGAAGGTTCGTTCGCACTGAGACGGATTCAGGAGCGAGTTCGGCTTCTCCTGCGGTTCCTCTAGATAGTTGGGTATACCCGGCAATGGAGCGACTTGCGGCGTGGGGTTACGTCCCTACCGCATTTCTCGATATGAGA